>JANLSF010000834.1:0-3329 GCA_031362285.1 Gemmatimonadota bacterium
ACCGCGGAATCGGTGGTGTTGACGCTCTGGCCACCCGGGCCGCTGGCCCGGAAGACGTCGATGCGCAGGTCCTTGTCCTCGATCTTCACGTCCACCTCTTCCGCCTCGGGCAGGACGGCGACGGTGGCGGCCGACGTGTGGATGCGCCCGGCCGACTCGGTGGCCGGCACGCGCTGGACGCGATGCACGCCACTCTCCCAGCGCATGGTGCCGAAGGCGCTGTTGCCGATGACCTTGAAGATCACTTCCTTCACGCCGCCCAGCGTGCCATCGGAGATCGACAGGATCTCGATCTTCCAGCCGCCGCGGCGCTCGACGAAGCGCGTGTACATGCGGTACAGATTGGCGGCGAAGAGGGCCGCCTCGTCGCCGCCGGTGCCGGCGCGGATCTCGACGATGGCGCTGCGGTCGTCGAGGGGATCGTGCGGGATGAGCAGCGGCGGGAGGGCGGCCTCGATCTCCGCCACCTCGCGCTCGAGCGCGGCGAGCTCGGCGCGGGCCTCGGACGCCATGTCGGGATCTTCGAGCAACTCACGGGCCGAGACGATCTCGTCCTCGACCTTGTGCAAACGCAACGCCCGCTCGGTGACCGCGCTGAGACGCTGGTGCTCGCGTCCCAGCTCGGCGAACCGGCGGGCGTCCTTGGTGGTGGTCGGGTCGAGAAGGAGCTGCTCGACCTCTGACGCGCGATGGATCGCGTCGGCGAGCCGATCCCGCAGGCTCAGTTGGTGGCCGCCTTCTGGTACTTCTGACGGAAGCGCTCGACACGACCGGCCGTATCAATCATCTTCTGCTTGCCCGTATAGAACGGGTGGCAGGCCGAACAGATGTCCAGGCTGATGTGGTCGCGGGTGGAGCGGGTCTCGAAGGTGTTGCCGCAGGCGCACTTGACCGTGGCCGTCGCGTACATCGGATGGATTTCTGCCTTCACTGGATACCTCGGCGGAAAGACCCGAGACGAATGTGTCGGGTAGCCGTCTAATATAGCGAAGTGACCCCGCGCGGTTCAAGCGCACCCCCAGATTGCGTTTGACACACCCCGCCGTCGGTCCTAACTTCGTGTCCAGCATTGAGCTAGCCGACTTGCATGCTCCCCCCCCCGAGCGAGCCGACCGCGCATGACCGACGCGTTTCGCCCCCAGCGAGCGACCCCGGCCCCGGGCCATACGAGTGCCGACTTTCTGGCCACCGTACCACTCTTTTCCGGCATCGACCGGTCGGAGATGGGGCGGTTTGCCGACCTGACGCGGGAGAAGACCTACCCCAAGGGCTCGGTGATCGTCTTCGAGGACGATCCCGGCGATTCGCTGTTCGTGGTGCGCGCGGGGCGCGTGCGGGTCGTCCTGGTGGCCGAGGACGGTCGTGAGGTGATCCTGGGGGTGCTGGGGGTGGGCGAGTACTTCGGCGAGCTCTCGTTGATTGACGACCAGCCGCGGTCCGCCCACGTGATCGCCATGGAGGATGCCACGCTCCTCGTGCTGCGGCGCGAGGATTTCCGGAAGCGGGTGGAGCAGAGCCCGAGCGTCGCGTGGGCCCTGTTGATCGAGCTGTCGCGCCGCCTGCGCGTGGCCGACGGCAAGATCGGGGGACTCGTGCTGCTCGACGTCCCGGGCCGCATTGCCCGGCTGCTGCTCGACTTCGGCGACGGCGCGCCGGGCAAGGTCATCGACAAGCCGCTGACGCACCAGACGATCGCGAACATGATCGGCGCGAGTCGCGAGACGGTGTCGCGCACGATGCGCGAGTTCCAGGATCTGGGCTGGGTGAAGGTGGAACGCCGCCGCATCGCCCTCGCCGATTCGGATGCGCTGAAGAAGCGGGCGCAGGTGCGGGTGTGATTCGCGTCACCCCCCGACGGCACGCATGCATGCATCTTGGGTTTCCGCGTCGCGGCCTGACGCTTTCCCTCGCTTGGCGCGCCTGACCACATGGGTCTTTCTGTCCGATTCTGGGGGACTCGCGGCTCCATCCCGAGTCCTGGTGCCCTGACCGTGCGCTACGGCGGCAACACGCCGTGCACGGAGCTGCGGACCAGCGACGGCTGGCTGGTGATTCTCGACGCCGGCACGGGGATCCGCGAACTGGGTCGGTCGCTGATGGCGAAGGCCGCCGGCTCGGCGGTCAAGGGCGACATCTTCCTCACGCACGCGCACTGGGATCACATCCAGGGCATCCCGTTCTTCGCGCCGATCTTCCAGGGGGGGAACCACTTCACCATCTGGGGCTCGAAGTCGCTGGAGACCAGCATCGACCGCGTGGTGCGCGACCAGATGTCACCGGTGGTGTTCCCGGTGAGCTTCGACGAGCTCGATGCGCGCATCGATTTCCAGGAGCTGGGCGAGGCGGAGCAGGCGCAGGGGCGCGGCTACACGGTGAGCGCCTACCACGTGCAGCACCCGGGCGGCGCCCTGGCCTACCGCTTCACCGATGCCACGCAGCCCGGCCGCGCGCTGGTGTACGTCAGCGACAACGAGCTGAGCGCGCACCCGTCCTATCAATCCTCCGAGGGGTGGCGCGCCGGCATCACGGAGTTCGTGCGCGGCGCCAGCGTGCTCGTGCACGACACGACGTACACGCGCGAGGAATACGCGCAACACCGCGGCTGGGGACACTCCACGTACGACGACGCGCTGGAACTCGCGATCGAGGCGGGGGTTCAACAGTTGGTGCTGTTTCACCACAAGCCGGAACGCTCGGACGAGGAGATCGACCAGCAGCTCGCGCAGCTCCGCGCCTCCGCCCTGCAGCGCGGCTCGACGCTGCGCATCGAGGCGGCCGCCGAGGGGATGTCGCTGACCGTATAGGGCGTGACGGGGCGCACCGTCGGCCGGGGGGGTGTGATGCGCACCACCATCATGGCATGCCCCGCGCCACCGCGCTCCGTGACCGAACACCTTAGCTTGCAGTCGTAGATCGTGTCCACCCACTGGAGGAACACCATGCAGCGCACCCGACTCGTGACGACGCTTGCCGCGCTGGGCCTCGCGGTCCTCGCCGCGCCGCCCGCGCGGGCGCAGGCGGACGTGCGACCCACCGTCGCCGTCCTGTACTTCAACAATGGCTCCTACGGCAAGGACCGCGCGGATTACGACGCGCTGGGCCGCGGCATTGCCGACTTCATGATCACCGACCTTGCCGGCAACCCGGCGCTCCGCGTCGTCGAGCGGCAGGCGCTGGACCAGCTGATGAAGGAACAGGACATGGGCCAGACGAACCGTGTCGACGTGGAGACGGCGGTCAAGCTGGGCAAGACGCTGCAGGCGCGCTACATGATCCTCGGTGGCTTCGTCGCCCAGCCGAACGGCAACGTCGACCTCACCGCGCGCGCG
>JANLSF010000847.1:0-2107 GCA_031362285.1 Gemmatimonadota bacterium
TTCGACGTGCTGTCCGGGTTCTTCGGCATCCTCAAGGCTGGCGCGGTCGTCCTGCCACTGGATCCGCGCTACCCGGGCGACCGCCTTGCGTTCACGCTGGAGGACGCCGGCGCGCGCCTCATGCTCACGCAGCCGGGGGTCGCCGCGCACGTGCCGTCACCGGTGCCCGTACTCACGATGGAGGAAGCGTCGCTGGTGCCCGCCGCGCGCTCCGCCGTCGCCGTGCGCGGCGAGGACCTGGCGTACATCATCTACACGTCGGGATCGACCGGACGACCCAAGGGCGTCGAGATCGCGCACCGCAACGTGACGGCGCTCGACTCCGCGCTCCGTGTCGTGGTGGGCGCGCGCGCCTCGGATCGGGTGCTCCTCTTTTTCTCGTACGCGTTCGATGCGACGATCTCGTGCTTCCTGCTCTCGCTGGGTGCCGGCGCGAGCCTGGTGGACGCGCCGATCGAGGTGCTCACCAATCCGGAGGCGCTCGTCGAGCTCGCGACGACCACAGGCGTGACAATGGCGTTGCTGCCTCCCACCATGCTGCGCCTCCTCGACCCGGCCGCGTTGCCGAAACTCACCACCCTGCTGGCCGGCGCCGAGACGGTGGGCGTGGACCTCGTGGCGCGCTGGGCGCCGGGGCGCCGCTTCTTCAACGCGTATGGCCCCACCGAAGTCACGGTCATCGGCACGATGGCTGAACTGGGGGCATCGTCCGATGGCGCGCCGATCGGCCGGCCGCTGCCGGGATGGACGGCGCACGTGGTCGGTCCGGCGCTCGACCTGCTGCCCATCGGCGTGCCCGGCGAGCTCGTGATCGGAGGGGCCGGCGTGGGCGCCGGCTATCGCGGCCGCCCGGACCTCACGGCCGAGAGGTTCATCATCGACCCCTTCGCGGACGGCGTGGCGCGCTGCTATCGTACCGGCGACCGGGTGCGCTGGCGAGCCGATGGGCAGCTCGAGTTCCTCGGCCGGCTCGACCAGCAGGTGAAGCTGCGGGGGCACCGCATCGAGCTCGGCGAGGTCGAGGCGGCGCTCGCACGTCAGCCAGGCGTGTCGGCCGTCGCCGTCGTGCTGTCGGGCGAGGGCACCCCCGAGGCGCGGCTCGTCGGTTTCTACTGCACGCGTCCAGGCGAGGCCGTGGATGCAGCCGCGACGCTCCGCGCGGTGGCCGCGCAGCTGCCCGCCATCATGCTGCCGTCGGCGCTCGTGCCGGTGGCGGCCCTGCCGCACACGGCCAACGGCAAGGTCGATCGCCGTCGTCTCGCGGAGCTGGGGGCCGCCGTCGCGCCGACCTTGCCCGACGTGCCGTCGCTCCCGCCTCGCGACGCGATCGAGGCCATCGTGGCGGGCGTCTGGGGCGAGGTACTCGGCGCGGTGCCGCGCAGCGTCGAAGCGACCTTCCTCGAGTCGGGAGGGCACTCGCTGCTCGCGACCCGCGTCGCCGCGCAGGTGACGCGCATCTTCCGCACCCCGTTCACGTTGCGCCGCTTCTTCGACGCGCCGACCGTAGCCGGCATCGCCGCGGCGTTGCGCGAGATCGAGGCCAAGCCGGGACAGGCGCTGATGATCGCCAAGACGCTGCAGACGCTCCAGACGATGTCGCCCGAGGAGCGTGAGCGCCTCAGGCGTCCCGCCGTCCAAAACGTGACGCCCACCGGATTCGTCCCATGAGTCGTACCCCCGCAGGCCAGCCATCCGATGCCGACGACGCATTCGACCTCCTCGATCGGATGCTCGACGAGGCGGGGGTCGCGCCTTCGAAGGTCGACGCCATTGCGCGGCGCGCCGACGCCGCGTCGGCGCCGATGTCGTTAGCGCAGGAAAATCTCTGGCTGCTCGACCGCCCCACGCCGGGCATGACGGCGTACAAAATGCCCATCGCGCGCCGGCTGCGCGGGTCGCTCGACGTGGCGGCCCTGCAGACGGCCCTCGATACGGTGGCCGCGCGCCACGAGGCCCTGCGCTCGCGCCTGGTCGACGTGGGGGGCGAGGCGCGCCAGCTGGTGGACGCGCCGTCGCCGGTGGCCATGCGCCGCGTCGACCTGCGTCCCCTCGCGGCCGCGGAGCGCGAGCCGGAGCTCGCGCGCGTGGTGCGCGAGCGCGCCCGCAC
>JANLSF010000862.1:0-6874 GCA_031362285.1 Gemmatimonadota bacterium
CCCGAGGGCGTGCAGCAGCTCGGCCCGCGTGAACCGCTCGCGCACCCCCCAGTGCGCGAGCGACATCTCGCCCGCCGCCATGGTCCCCACCGGGACGCGCTCGATGGCGGCGAGCGCCCCCGCGAGGTCCCCCCGCTCACGGGCGAGCGCCGCGCGCACGCCGTCGGCCAGTTGGCGCGCCGCCACGGCGCGCGCGTCGTCACCGGGCACCATCAGCGCCGTCACCCCGCGCTCTGCCGAGGCGGTGTCGCCGAGGCGGACGTCGAGCAGGGCGACGAGCAGGGTGCGCATCTCGGCCCCGAGATCGAGGGGCTGCTGGGCCCCGAGCACGCGGGCTTGGCCGGGATAGCGCGGCATGGCGGCAAGGCGCGCGCGCAACTCCGCCACGCGGCGCAGGGGCCACGAGAACGCCGGCTCTGCCGCCATCAACGCCTCGGTCTCGAGCAGCCAGTCGTCGTCGAGCAGGGGGCCCGCGAGTTGGACCGCCTTCTCGCGACCCGACTCCCCCTGCGCGAGCATGGCCGTGGACAGCATGCGGCGCCCGGCCATGCGCGTCCACGGTTCGCGCACGGTGGCGGCAAAGGGCGCCACGAGTTCGCGCGCCGCGCCGAGATTCTCGGCGTAGATGCCCGACGCCTGCATAAGGCTGAAGATCACGTAGTCGTCGGCCCCCACCGCCGCGGCCGCCACCGCGGCGCGCTCACGCGGATCGTCGTGCACGTAGGCGGCGAGGGCGCGCAGCTCGAGCGTCCGCGATGCATCGCGGGAGCCGGCCTCGAACCGCCGCTTGAGCGAGTCCACCGCCACGCTGTCGCCCTCGGCGGCGGCGAGTCGCGCCAGGTGCACCAGCGCATGGCCGTGCGACGGATCGAGGGTGAGGGCGCGCTCGAAGTCGGGGCGCGCCTCGGCCGACGAGCGTCCGCTCCAGGCGTTGTAGTGGAAGCGCGTCTCGCCGAGCATGAACCACGCCTCGAGATTGTCGGGGTGCGCGAGGGTGACCGCTCGATAGATGCGCTCGGCGTCCGCGAGGCGGAGTTGCTTGTAGGCGAGGTAGGCGGCGAGCAGGTCGCGCCCGAGCGGCGTGAGGCGATCGGCGTGCCGCATGGCCGCCGCGGCCCATACCACCGGATTCCCGGTGCCGGGCACCGACGCCCAGGTGGACGCGAGGGCCAGCCGGAATTGCGCCAGCGCGAAGGTGGTGTCTAGCTGCGCCGCCGAACGGAAGGCGGCCATCGCCTGCGCATCGCGCCCCTCGCGCAGGGCGCGCTCTCCCTCGAGGAATGCGCGCAGCGCCGGCAGCGAGTTAGTGGTCACCGCGGCCAGCCGGGTGATCACCGTGTCGCGCCCCTCGAGCAACCCGGCGAGCATGCGGCCGGTGAGGTTGTCCACCAACTCGAGCAGCGACGCGGTGTCGCCCACCACGGTGCCACGCACGATCGGCTGCGAGGGCGCGCGCACGTCGTAGAGGGCGCCCCGCAACTGCAGCCGTCCCGCGACCGTCATCGCGTCGCCGGTAATGAACCAGCCAGCGCCGAGGGCGCGGGCGGTGGCGGCGGGATCGCGCACCGCGATGCCGTCCTGGGCCGCGGCCGCGATCACGCTGTGCGGATCGATCGCATGGAAGCCGGCCACCCCGTCGAGCTTGGCACTCAACAGGTCCACCATGCCGTCGCGCAAGAACTGGTGGTGCGGCTCCGCCTGCGCACGCATCTCGAACGGCAGGACGGCAATGGTGCGCACCGCGCGCTCCTGTCCACGCCGCTCGCGCGCGCCCAGCGTGACGGCGCCGGCGAGAGCGATGACGGCGACGAGACCGGCGACGGTCGCCACGAGGCGCCGGGACGGTGAGCGAGGCGGGGCGGCGGCGATGGGGGACGTCGCGGGGCGCAGCTCGAGCGGCTCGGCAGGGACGGCCGCCACCGGCCCCCCGTCGAGGGGCAGGGCGTCGAGGGTGGCCGCGACGACCGGGGCCGGAGACGGATGCGACGGCACGTCGCTGCGGCGACTCCGGATCGTCGCCACCAGCCGCTGCGTCTCCGGCGAGGGCTCGCTCTCGAGCGTGTCGGCGAGTCGTCGCGCGAAGGCATCGTACGCGTGGAGGGCGCCGGTGGTGTCGCCCATGCGGTCCATGAGCGCGAGGAGGGCCCGCACGTCGCCTTCGTCCTCGGGCTCGAGCGAGAGCGCGTGCCTGGCGGCGCGCGAGGCACCTCCGCGGTCGCCACGCTGTGCGAGCCGTTCGGCCGAGCGCCGCGCCGCCGTTCGGGCGCCGTCGCGGAGCCGGCGTCGCTCGGCGTCGAGCCACTGTTCCACGTCGGGGGCGCCCGTCACGAACAGGGCCGGGGCAAAGTCGCCGTGGTAGAGCGCGAGGGCTCCATCCGGGTCGTCGCCCTGGAGGGCCTCGTCGAAGGCCACGGCGTCGCACCAGAGCGCGCCGGGGCGCAGGCCCACGAGGCTCGCGCCTTGGCCCTCGATCGTGTCGGGGCCGAGGGCCTGCCGCAGGTAGTGCAGCGACTGCGACAGCGTGTTGCGGGCGCGCGCCTCGTCAGACTCCGGCCAGAAGAGGGCCAGCAGTCGGTCGCGCGGCACCGGGCGTCGCTGGCCCTCAACGGCGAGGAAGAGCAGGAGCGCGATGCGCTTGGGTTGCGCGAGCAACTCGCGGACCGGGGTCCCGGTCCCGTCCCGCAGGTCGAGCGCGCCGAGCGTGGTCAGTTGAAGCAGGCGACGGTCCCGGATGTCGAGAGCGCGATCCCGGCTGGTGGCGGGCCAGGAACGACGGGAGATGCTGAACGACCACCTCTGGCGGATTTACCGCCCCCCTGAGGGGGCGTCAAGGCGGGGAGCGCGGCCGTCGGCGTGCGGGATAAGGGCTGGGTAAGCCACGGCAAACGCGGCGACCCCATGGTGCGGCTGATTGCATCGTGGCTCATGCTTCTTCCCGCTCCGGAGGCCCCCCGTGCGCTCCACCCTCGTTCGCGCGTTTGCCCTCGCGGCTGTCGTCGCCATCGCGGCCGGCGCGCAGAAGGTCACCGACTCGGTCCACCCGTTGCCGGATGAGGATGCGCGGGTGTTCGCCTTCATCGGCGACGTGGGCCTGGCGATCCAGTACGACGGCGGCGGCAAGATCACGGCGAAGGTGAACGCCTACCGGCTGGGCGCTCCCGCACCGCTCTGGCGGCAGGAACTGCGCGTGCGGCAGGACGAGGCCTCCACCGGCCCCCTGCTCGTGACCGACGACAAGCGCGGCCGGCTCTTCTTCGGGAACGGGCCGCTCACGGTGCTCGATGCGGCGACCGGCAAGACGCTCTGGGCGCTCGACTGCCGCACGGCCGGCGCGGTGGACATGGGCAAGCCGCACTTCCTCGAGAGCGCCCTGCTGCTGATCGGCACGGAGGACTGCGGCGAGCGCAACAAGCTCAAGATCATGAAGGTGGACTTCACGACGGGCGCCATCGCCTGGCAGGCCTCGGCGCGGGTGCACGAGTACAAGGCGGGCACCCAGGAGCACCGCGACTTCGAGATGCGGCGCACGCCGAACGGGCGCCTGGTGCTGATCGGGGAGCGGATGCAGGCGGTGGATGTCGCGACCGGGGCGCCGGTGTGGGAGGTCAAGCAGGAGATCGGGCGCGCCGTGGAGTCGCCGGTGAGCGACCTCGCCTTCTTCGCGCGCGACGACAAGCTGGAGGCGCGCCGCATGGCCGACGGCGAGCTGCTCTGGAAGTTCGACATGCGGAATCCGACGGCGATCCTGTCGGTCGCCGATCCGGCCGCGCCCGAGACGAGCGACCTGATCGTCTTCACCTGGCACGCCACGCACCGTCTGGCGCGCGCCACGGGGAAGGAGGTGTGGACCATGAAGCGTGACCAGGATGCCTGGGGGCAGGGAAACCTCGGCATCGTGGTGCTGGCCGCAGCCGGAAAGGGGTGGTGGGACGGACTCGACCCCGCCACGGGCGCCCGGCGCTGGCGCGCGAAGATCGAGGGGAGCAACTGGCGCGAGGTCGAGGAGTCGTTCTCGCCGAGCAAGACCGGCGTGGTCCTCTTCCAGGGGTACGAGAGCCGGGGGCCGATCGGGCCCTTCGTGCTCACGGCCATTGACGCGACCACCGGAGCGGTGCGCTGGCAGGCGAAGAAGGTGAACGGGGACGACATCACCCGGTTCGTGGTGGCGGACTCCACCCGCATCATCGTGATGACGGGCAAGAACGGCGCGGTGTCGGAGCTGGACCCGAAGACCGGCGCGGTGCTGGTCAGCGCGAGTGGCACGACCGCGGCGCGCAACGACGGGAAGCTGGTCTATGACCCCGACACGAAGCGGCTCACCTGCGTGGGGGCGAACGGGGCGGTGCTCTGGTCGCGGTCCGGTGAACAGGCGGAGAAGGCCACGGTGATGGCCAACTACGGTCTGGTGGTCTGGCCGCAGGTGGGGGGCAAGGTGGAGCTGATCAACATCGCGTCGGGGCAGACGGTGGGAACGATCACCGGGAACCGCAGGCCCGCGGTGGGGGTGGACGACGCGGGGCACCTGCTGGTGCCGGAGGGGCGGCAACTGCACGTGGTGACGATCACGAGGTAGCGGCGGGGCGGGGGGGTGGATGCAGCCGGAGGATGGCCATCCGACTGGCGAGTGAATCGGCCAGCCGTGGCACCAGCAACACGTTGGCCGATCCGGTGAGGAGGAATCGACCCGGGCGGCGCACGCGATCGACCGCCCCCTGGATCGCCGTGAAGATCGCCGGCGCTCGTTGCACTTCATCGAGGATGACCGGCGCATCGGCGAGCGCCTGGTCGAGGGCCGACTCGGCGAACCGCGGGGACCGTGCGTGCGTGTCCATGAAGGCCAGATGAAAGGTTTGTGGCTGGCCAATTGAAAGGTTTGAGGCCGCCAATTGAAAGGTTCTGGCGACCGCCTGCGGCGTGCGTGGAACCGGTGGTGGACGCGCTGTTCCAGAAGGTGTCGGGGGCAATAATCGGGTTATGTAGCTAGGCACCCAGGGCCCCACACTGGCGCTCCACCCCAACCGGAGCCCGGGTTGCTTATATTATGTCTTGGCTTTAGACTTTATTTCATGACCCTCGCGGAGCTCGCCGGCCTCGTGGGCGCCCCGCCCAAGTGGGTGCTCAACACCACCGCCGCCTTGGGCGGACGCGCGCGCTACTCCCTCCCCTACGCGCGACAGCTCGCCGTGACCCGCGTGCTGAACGAGGAGCTGGGGCTTCCGCTCCGGAGCGCCCACGCGACGGCCGCTCGAGCGCTCACCGCGGCGCGGTCGCAGCCCGGGGTCGTCACGGTGTCACCCGGCGCAGGCTCGCACGCGCAGATCGCCGTGGACGTCCCCCGCATCCTCGCCGGCCTCGCTGTGCGGCAGTCCGCGCTCGCCACCACCCAGTCGCCCAAGCAGCGCGGTCGCCCGGCATCGCGCATGCGCGACCCCCTGGCCCGCGCCGCCGACTGGGGACTCGACCTCTCCGTCATCCGCGCGAACCTGCGCCGCTCGCCGGCCGAACGACTGCGCCAGCTCGACGGGATGGCCGCGTTCGCCCGCACCGTGCGCCGCGCGCCGACCACGGAGGGATGAGCCATGTTCGAGGAGATCCTCGCCGCCCTCACGGCGCGCGGCATCCGGTTCGTGGTCATTGGCGGCGTGGCCGCCACCATCCACGGCTCGGCGCGCTTCACCAATGACTTGGACCTCTGCTACGACACGGCCCCCGACAACGTGGACCGGCTCGTGGCGCTGCTCACCGAATGGCACGCCTACCTGCGCGGCGTGGAACGTGGCCTGCCCTTCTTCATGGATGCGCGGACCTTTCGCACCACGCCGGTCATGACGCTCACCACCGACATGGGCGACCTCGACCTGCTCGACCGCGTTCCGGGAGTGGGCGACTTCGCCAAGGCGCTTGCGGAGTCGGAGCTGGTGACGATCGGCGCCACCCGGTTCCGGGCGCTCACGCTCGACGCGCTCATCGCGTCGAAGAAGGCGGTGCGACGGAAGAAGGACCTGGAGCACTTGATCGAGTTGGAGGCGATCCAGGCGCTGCGGGACGGCGCGTCACGTCCAGATGCCGGTCAAGCGACCAAAACCCCGTCTCGAACAGGGCGTCATGCGGACGACACAGGCAGATGACGTTGTCGAGGCGCCCCCGCGCGTCGGCGTCCTCCGACCATGGGACGACATGACTGCACACGAGCAGCTCGGGATGCTCGATGTCGCACAACGCGCACCGATGGCCATACGCCGTGAGGCAGCGCGCGCGCAGTCGGTCCTGTCCGACTCGCCGCCGCACCAACGAGTCGCTGGTAGCCGTCGGCACGTCGCGAAAGCGAAGAAGTCCCGCATCGAGTGCGACGTCCAACTCGGCGACGTCGAGTTCGGTGTCGTCCGCGTACACTGGTGGTCGCACAAGCCGATACTCGCCGGCCGAACCAAACTCAACGAGGCCTTCGTCGCGGAGGCCCTGCAGCTCGCGGCTCAGCGTCTGCTCGGGAGTAGACCCGACAGAGCTGGTCTCCGCGACCAGTCTGACGAGTTGGTTGGCCATGAGGTCCCTCCGGAGCACGCGTCCGGAAGACGCCCCCGCCGTTTCTCGCACCAGGGCATCCAGTACGGCATCACGCCAGCGTCGTGCCATGGAAGAAAGATGGCGGCGCCGCGGCCCGGCTGCACGATGATGCGGTTCCTGCGAAGGCGCCCCGCGCGTTCGGCCATCGGAGCGCTCGTGGCTGGGCAGGCGGAAGGTTGAACATCGCCAACTGAACGCCGCCGGCAGCCGTCCCCCCCTTTAGCCGTCCATCTCCTCCTGCAACGCCTCGAGCTCCGCCACCACTTCGAGATCCTTGGGCCGCCCCGCCGCGCGCTTCACGCGGATGAGC
>JANLSF010000868.1:0-3239 GCA_031362285.1 Gemmatimonadota bacterium
AGGAACCGGGAGGAAAGGCAGGACACGGAGGCACCAGCTCGAGGGTCGAGTGACGGCGACTCCGAAGCACGGCAGCGGCGAGCGCACTGACGGCGAGAAGCAGGCGCTCGTCGGAATCATCCGCCCGCGAGGGCGCCAGCAACTCGGAATCCAGTCGCTGTAGGGCCGTGCGCACGCGCCCCGGGCACTTGTCATCCCGAGCGGCAGGCCGAACCCGATCCAGCCAGCCCTCAATGGCCGTCACGGGATCAGGATCGGGGGCCGACGTCACGGCGTATCGCCCAGCCGGCGTCGCGAGGAAGGCGAGACCATTGCGCTGCGCAAGGGCATAGCGTTGGAAGGACCCGATACCGCGCGCCACTCCCAATTGACGAATGGCGCGCGCGAAATCAGCGCCCGTGCGCGCAGGATGCGAGCCGACCCAGGCGCGACCCTCTCCGGCCAGGGCCCCGATCTCGGCCGAGGTGGCGAAGCTCGACCAGAGGGGCAGCCACAGCTCGCCTCGCGAGCTCTCATCGTCGGCCGATGCGGCACTGGCGTAGCCTGCGGATGTTGCGCGAACGTAGAATGGGAACGCGGCCATGGGTGCAAGATCGAGGGCCCGCGTCGCGGCCGCAGCGAAGGTGAGTGCTCCCTCAAGCGACAGCACGAAGTCCCATGGGTTGATCAGGGCGTCTCGCTCGAAGCCCATGCCAGCGTTGCTGCCTCCCGCACTTCCTGGCGCGAACTGTCCAATGCTGGCGTTGCGGTCGAGCGCCGCTGACGTTGAGAACAGAGCGCGCTCGAGCTGCATCCGCGGCAACGCGGCGTCCACGGGAGCAACGAGCAACTCCGCTATCCGCTGCATCTGGTTGTTGCCGAACTCGAGTCGCCCGTCGTTGCCCCCCGTTCCAAGCAACGACGCATACCGTGGGCCGTCAGCCGTGAGCACTGCGGCTGCGTCCAGCCATCGCAGCGCATCGTCCGACAGACGCGCGCGCAGCGCCGCAAGCAGATCGGCTTTCGCGGCCTCCGCGTGGCTCGCGAGGACCAGCTCGGATTCGCGGATTGCGGCCTTCCACGTGGCGAAGCGCGTATCGGTCGACGCCCGAATGGCCTGAATCCCGATCTGGGCGCCCTCCCCACCGAACCCACTGCTGCTGTTCCATGGAGAGACGATCGGCGAAGGGGCCCACCGAGTCAGCATGAAGTCCACGAGCGCGCCAGCATCCAGGGCAGACCGCAACACGAACGTGTCACCTCGCCAAGCTCCCGTTGCTCCGTGGTCGGCCTGTTCCCCCACGATCCGCAGCATGGCCACGGCCTTCAGGTAGCCCGCCAGCGGCTCAGGGCGGACGCCCGTCAGTATCACGTCCGGCATCAATGAGCCTCCGCTGGGGTGGCGCTCGCACGCCAATCGGCGGCGCGAAGCAGCGTTTCCAACCATGCGAGCCGGAACACGCCGAGGTCATCCCTCAGGGCGATCGCGCGAGCGGTCCAACCCAGTCCCATGCCACCACCACCGACCTCAAAGAGCGCCAGCGACAGCGATTGCTCGCGCATCCGCACGCCGCCACCGAGTTCGACCGCCGGCAGTGAATCCCCTTCCCAAACGCCGAGCGCGAAGCGGCGCCCGTCGGGAGGGGGAGACTCCCCGGGGCGTGCCCGCACGACGAGGCGTGCGCGGCCGTGGTGCGCAGCCACCAGGTACGCCGCCCTGAACGCGGACGGCTCCGCATCGAGGAGCGCGAGCGTGCTGGCCACTTCATGCCGGAACCCCCGGCGCTCGTGACGACCTCTTCCGTTGCTCTTTGCAAGCACCGACGGGTCGTCCGTTCTGCCGCGATGCATCGTGCGCTGAAACACCGGATGCGCCTTGCCGGCGTCGTGCCATCGCGCCGCAAGGAGCAGATCGTGCGCCACTTCTATCGGAAGGGGTCCGCTGGCGGCGACGAGGTCCGTGACGGCGGACACCACGCGATCGAGGTGAGCAGAGAGGATCTCTGGCGTTCCTCGCGAGCGAGGCTCCGAACCCTCGCCCTCGGGAGCGATGCACGCGTCGGGCAGTGGGGCGACCGGCCCATCCTCCTTGCCAGTGAAGCCCGACGCCACTGAGTAACCACCCGCCTCACTCGGCACGAGCCAGACGTTCCCGGGGACGACGCGGTCGACCGTGACCCACGCCTCCTCTCGAGGATTCCAACGCCAGGGTCGCAAGTCTCGCTTTCGGAGCTGCTCGAGCAGCGCACGGGCAGCGCCGATCGGCACGGCGCATCGCTCGGCTCGTCCGGGAAGGGGTTCATCTTCGCCTGGAACTCCCTCAGTCGGAAGGTGGCGCCATGCGACGTAGATGTCGGTCTCGTCTCCGTCGCGGATGAAGGGGGAGACGTCGACGTCGGCTCCGGAGAGGTCGGGTGTAGTGTCGAAAAGATCCAGCAGGTCACGCCGGCGAAGGACCGGCATGAGGACCCCCGACGAGTCCGACGGATGGCGAGAGAGCTCGCGCGGCGATGCCTGCTTGAGCTTCCTCAGTCGCTCCCGAGACACCGCGAGGTCCACGGGCTCGTACGGCCGCATCGGCGCCTCCTCGTCGGGGAGATCGAGCCAGTACACGTCGGCCGTGGCATCCTTGCCCCATCGGTTGCACCGGCCTGCGCGTTGCACGAACGAAGCCCAGGGAGCCAACTCCGTCACGAGGGTGCGCGCGGAAATGTCCACCCCAGCTTCGACGGTCTGCGTTGCAACCAGGATACCTGTCCACTCTCTCGCCAGTACGCGCGTCTCGATTTCGGCGCGATCTCCGGGGCGGAACCGCGAGTGAAGGAGTGCGAGCTCCGGGCTCCCCTTCTGACGGGCCAGCGCCGCATGGAGGTCCTGTGCGCGTCTGACCTGGTTGACCACCACCAGCGTGCGCGTGCCCGGCTGATGCACCTTCACTACCGCTGCCGCCACCGCCTTGGGGTCCAGCGGGTCAGCATCGAGCGCGTGGACACGCTTGGGGGCGTCGAGCAGGACTGCCAGCTGGCCCTCGTTCGATTCGGACTCCGCGAGTCGAAGCACGGTGCAGGAGTCGCCGCGATCCACCGTGGCGAGGCGCGTGGTGTCAAGTGTCGCGCTCATCCAGAGCGCATGCTGCGGGCCGAAGGTTCCGGCGCTTGCTCGAAATGCCGCGAGTTGTGCGCTCGTCGACGCCCCCACACCCATCAATTGGACCTCGTCGAAGACCCACTGGACATCGTTGTGCAGCAGGCCGAAGGCCA
>JANLSF010000869.1:0-1912 GCA_031362285.1 Gemmatimonadota bacterium
GGGCGCTGGCGCACCTGGTCGGCCGCCGACACCTGCACGCCAGTGCCCCGCTCGGCGCGGCGCGCCTCGACGAGGGTCGCCACCGCACCCGCCGCGAACGCCCCCGCGTCGGCGTCCACCGTCACGCGCGGCGCATCGCCCACCCAGGTGGCAAAGACCCGGGCGTCGTCGCCACGCAGCTCGTCGGGATCGATGCGCACGAGGCCGGCGATCCAGCCGCGCTCGGGGGGCGCCACGGCCACGTCGATCGCCTCACCCTCGCGCGCCGTCCCTCGCGCCACGGTGCGCGGCCCCAGCTCGATGCGCCAGTTGATGGCGCCGCTCCCTCGCAGCGTGCCCTCCACGCGCCCGCGCGGCGTGAGGTGCGCGGGCGCGGGTGCGGCCCGCGCGACGGCGTGGTTCGCCACCTCGCCGATCGCGGGCATCCACGCGCTGACCGGCACGTCCCCGACCCCGGCGCCCGACGCTGGCCAGCCGGTCGCCTGCCCGTCGGTGACCACGGCCACCTGCCGCGCGCCGAGTCCCGAGCTGCGGACAAGCGCCGCGGCGCGGGCCACCGCCGCCGGGAGCGTTCCGGCCCCGGCCAGCGGTTCCACGCGCTTGATTGCCGCCACGACCTCGGCCCGCGATCCACCCGTGACCATCGCGTCGGCCGTCACGAGCCAGACCCGATCGCTCGAGCCCGCGTCGCCGAGCGCGCCGAGCGCCCCCTCGCGCAGCCGGTCGAGCACGCTCTTCCCTCCCGTCACGCGCGCGGTGCTGAGCGAGTTGTCGAGCACCAGGGCGAAGGCGGTGGGCGGATGTCCGGTGCCGAGCCCCGGGCCCAGCGGGCGCGCGGCCGCGAAGGCGAGCAGGATGACGGCGAGCACGCGCAACGCCATCAGGAGCAGGTTGCGCATGCGCATCTCGCGCCGGTGCTCCTGCTCGGCACGCCGCAGGTACCGGACGGCGGGAAAGGCGACCGGCGCTCCGGTGCGCCGACGCAGCAGGTGCAGCAGGAGCGGCACGGCCGCCGCCGCCGAGAGGGCGAGCAACCACGGCGCGAGGAAGCTCACGGCAGCCCCTGACGCACGGCGAAGGCGCGTCGCAGCGCGGTGCCGAAGGGCGCGTCGGTCATCACCACCTCGTAGAAGGCGCCCACGCCGGCGAAGCGCGTGCGCCACTCCCCGATGGCGAGTTCGACCGTCTGGTGGTACGCCTCGCGGACCTCGGACCCGCGGGCGGCGAGCGCATCGCCACTCTCCGGATCCGTGAACATCGCGTCGCCCACCTCGGTGAGGTCGCGTTCGGCGGGGTCCATCACGTGCAGCACCACCACGTCGTGCCCCACCGCGCGCAACGTCCGCACGGCGCGCGCGACGCCCTCGGGCTCGACGAGCAGGTCGGACACGATCACCACGAGGCCGGGACGCCGCACCATGCCGGCCGCGCGCTCGATCGCCGCGGCGAGCGCCGACTCGGTGCCGGTGCCCACGGTGCCCAGTTCGGTCAGGAGGCGGCGCCACTGCACCGTGCGGGCGCGCGGCGGCAGCACGGTGCGCACCGCGTCGTCGAAGCGGATGAACCCCACCGCGTCGCGCTGCCGGAGGAGGAGCAGCGAGAGGGCGGCGATCGCCCCTTCGGCCCAGGCCAGCTTGGTGAGGCGTCCCGCGGCGCCGGTCCAGTTCATCGACGGGCTGACGTCGAGCAGGAGCATGGCGCGGGTGTTGGTCTCCTCCTCGAACTGCTTGATCACCCACCGGTCGGACCGCGCCGCGATCTTCCAGTCGAGATAGCGCAGGTCGTCCCCCGGCTGGTAGGGCCGGTGCTCGGCGAACTCGACCGAGAAGCCCTTGCGCGGCGAGCGATGGAGCCCCGTGAGAAATCCGTCCACCACCCAACGCGCAATGACCTCGAGGCGACCAAGCGCGGC
>JANLSF010000090.1:0-5210 GCA_031362285.1 Gemmatimonadota bacterium
GACCACGCAGCGCGGTGGCGACGCTGCCACTTGGCGCGCATCCAAGCGGGCACGTCCACATCACTCGACAGGTCGTCGTACCAGCGGCCTAGCCAGCCGAGATAGCGCGCGCCGAGCAGTTGCTCGAGCATCGCGCCCGCAGGTGTGCCAGCCGTCGGGCTCTCCAACACATTGAATTCGGCTACCACCGCGCCACCGCGCGCGCGGAACGCAGCGAGTGCCCGCGCCTCGCTGAGCTGCACCCCCGCAAAGACGGGCGTGGACCGTCGTGCCGACGCGCCCGCGCTCGTGTCGGGGGTGGCGACATCGCCGGAATACACGCCATAGGCATCCGCGAGGAAGACCAGCCGCGCGGGCGCGAGTGCGGCGCTGTCGAGCAACCGCCCCTGCTGTGCTTCTGGATCGTACCCCACATAGTCGCGCGCCATGTCCCACCAGTCGCCGCCGGGCGCGGGGACGCGCGCGTGCGTGAGCCACCACATGAGCTGCGCGTGAGCGCGTCGTTCGGCATTCGGGACCGTCTTGTCCATGATGACGACACCGCCGGGCGCACGCGGTACAAGGTGCCAGCCCACGAACGGAATGGACGCGAGCAGCAACACGACCGCCGTGGCCAACGGCCAGCGACGACGCGGCTTCCCCGCCGCGTTCTTGCGCAGGTCGAGGCTCGCGAGGTCGAGCCACTGCGACCGGCGCAGGTCGCTCATGCCAGGTCGGCGGCCGCCGCCGCCCGGAGCAGCGCCCACGCACGCCGCACATGGCGCTCGTCGGTGCGGATGTTGCCGATGGCAAAGCGCAGCACCAACTGGCCGTTGGTCCGGTTGTGCGACAGGAACGCCTCGCCACCCGCATTCACCGCGTGCATCACCCGCTCGTTGTGCGCATCGGTGGCCGCCGCATCGAGCGTGGGGGGCGCGTGCCGGATGCAGGCCAGCGAGAGGTGCACCGGCGCCACGACCTCCCAGTGCGGCTCGGCGCGTACCCACCCCGCGAAGGCGCGCGCGAGGGCGATCTGCTGCCGCACGCGCGCGGCGAGCCCGTCCGCTCCGTAGGCGCGCATCACCATCCAGAGCTTGAGGGCCCGGAAGCGCCGCCCGAGCTGGAGCCCGAAGTCCATGTAGTTCGTCACCGCGTCCTGCTCGCGCGTGACGAGGTACTCCGGCACGAGCGAGAAGGCGCGCTTGAGCACGTCCGGGTGCTTCACCCAGAGCACCGAGCAATCCATGGGGACGAAGAGCCACTTGTGGGGGTTCATCACCACCGAGTCGGCCCCGTCCACGCCGTCGAGGATGCCGGCCAGCTCGGGGACGACGGCCGCCGCGCCGCCGTATGCCGCGTCCACGTGCAGCCAGGCGCCCGCAGCGCGCGCGATCTCGGCGATCTCCGGCACCGGGTCAATGGCCGCGACGCTCGTGGTCCCCACGGTGGCGACGACGGCGATCGGGAGCATCCCCGCCGCCCGATCGGCCGCGATGGCCGCGGCCAGCGCGTCGGGGCGCATGCGGAATTCGTCGTCCACCGGGATGTGCACGCAGTTCTCGTGGCCGAAGCCGAGCGCCATCACGGCCTTGTCCACCGAGGTGTGGGCGTGCGCGGAGCAGTAGACGCGCATGGTGGGCAGGTCGCGGCGCCCCGCGAGTCCCTTGCCGCGGATGTCGAGCTCGACGCGCGCCTCGCGCGCGGCGGCCAGGGCGTAGAAGGTGGAGATGCTCGCCGTGTCGGTGATCATCCCGAACCAGCCCCGCCCGAGCCCGAGCAACTGACGCAGCCAGTCCACCGCCACCTGCTCGAGCTCCGTGGCCGAGGGGCTCGTCTTCCAGAGCATCGCGTTCTGGTTGAGCGCCGTGGTGAGCAGCTCGCCGAGGATGCCGGGAATCGAGGCGGAGTTGGCGAAGTAGGCGAAGAAGCCCGGGTGGTTCCAGTGCGTGAGGCCCGGGACGATGATGCGCTCGACATCGGCGAGAATCTCGCCGAGCGCCTCGGCCCCCCTGGGTGGCGCGGTGGGCAGGGCGCGCACGATGGCCCCCGGCGCCGTCCGCGCGACCACGGGAAAGCGCTCCGGTTCGGCGAGGTAGCGCGCGATCCACTCGACCAGCTCGGCGGCGTGCGTCCGGAACAACGCGACCGGCAGGTCGCCCGGCGCGGCGAGCGGGCTGCCATCCACGTCGCGCCCGACGTGCGCCTCCCAGCCGCCCGCGGGGCCGGTGGCGGCGGCGAGCGGTTCGCTGAGGGTGCGGCGGGGGCCGTGCGGCTGTTCGGTCATCGAAGGCACAGGTCGGGGGGCGCGGAGAAGTTACAGCGCCCGCCCTCTCAGGCGTGCTCGCCTTCCGGCTCCGGCTCCCGTGACGGCGGCGGCGCCGATCGCCCGAAGGTGATGAGCGCCACCCCGACCACGATCACCGCCGTGGCCACGATCATCCGCTGCGTGATCGGCTCGCCGGCCACGGCCCACCCGAGCAGCACCGCGATCATCGGGTTCACGTAGCCATAGGTGCCCACCTTGGCCGGCGTGCTGACCTTGAGCAGCCACACGAAGGCGCTGTAGCCGACGATGGACGGCCCGGCCACGAGGTAGACGAAGGCCACGGCCGAGCGCGTCGTGACGGCGTCGACGTGGAAGGTGGTCAGCTCGCCGCGGGCCAGTCCTGCGGCGCCGAGGAAGGCGCTGGCGAAGAGCATCTGCAGCGCGCTGGCCATGGCACTCGACTCGGGAAGTTCGGCATGCCGCGAGTACATCGACCCCGTGGCCCACGACAGCGACCCGAACAGCACGGCCACCTCCGCGAGCACCGCGATCGCCTGGTGGGTGCCGCTGAAGGCATCGGCCCCGACGAGGAGCGCGACGCCGCTCGCACCGATCGTCAGCCCGGTGATCAGCATCCCGCTGGGGCGCGTGCCCCCGGGGCGCAGCCACTCGATGAGGACGAACCAGACCGGCGTCATCGCCACGATGAGGGCCACGCGCCCCGAGGCGGTGTACTGCTCGGCCCACGTGACGGTGCCGTTGCCGATGCACAGCATGAGGAATCCGGTCACCGCGGTGGCGCGCAGCTCCACCCAGCGCGGGCGCGGGGCGCCCCGGGCCCACGCATACGCTGCCAGCAGCACGCCCGCCGAGAACATCCGCGCGCCGGACATCAGGAAGGGGGGCACGCTCTCGATCGCCGTGCGGATGGCGAGGTAGCTCGACCCCCAGACGATGTAGACCGCGAGAAAGGCGAGGATGACCCGCGACCGGGGTGGGGCGGCGACGATGGCTAGCGCCAACGGAACATCCGGAGGGCCAACGGGAAGCAGACCACCAGCCACGCCGTCAGCACGAGCAGTTCCGGCCACACGGCGCCCAGTCCCGCGCCCTGCAGCATCACCGCGCGCAGGCTGTCGTTGGTGGCCGTGAGCGGCAGTGTCTTGATGACCGGCCGCAGCACCTCGGGAAAGCGCGTGGAGGCGAAGAAGACGCCGGAGAAGATCCACATCGGGAAGAGCACGAGGTTGGCGAGCCCGCTCGCCGCCTCGACGGTCTTCACGCGGGCGGCCACGAGCAAGCCGATGCTGCTGAAGGCGAGCGCCGAGAGCAGCGCGATCCCCGCGAGGAGCACGAGCGACCCGCGCACCGGGACGCCGAAGGCGAACACGCCGAGGCCGAGGATGGCCACCACTTCGCCGGCGAGGAACACGAGTCGCGAGAGGACGAACGACAACAGGTAGTCGGTGCGGCGCATGGGCGTGGCGGCGAGCCGCTTGAGCAGCTTCTTCGCGCGCGCATTGACCACCCCGAAGGCGATCGACCAGACGCTCGAGCCCATGAGGTTCATCCCGAGGAGCCCCGGGATGAAGAAGTCGATGTAGCGCGAGCCCGGCTCCTTGAGTTGTGACTCTGTCGAACGCACCGGGTCCACGCGCCCCGCGCCGCGCTGCAACGCCTGGTCGGCGAGCAACCGCGCGGCGCGCGCCTCGGGGCGATCGGCGTCGAACCGGTACTCCACCGCGCTGTCGCCCGCGGGGACCACGAGCACCGCAATGGAACCGGTGCGGAGGGCGCGCTCGGCCGAGTCGGCGCTCAGCGCATCGACCACGAGCCCGGCGGTCCCCGTGAGCGAGGCCCGGGCCCGTTCGCTGCCCGGCACCCCCATCACCACGCCGATCGGCACTGCGTCGGCGGGCTTGTTGCGGAATGCCACCGCGAGCCCGCCCGCCAGCAGCAACGGGAAGCCGAACGTCCAGAAGACGGCCTCGGGCTCGCGCAGGAACTCGCGCATGCGCACGAGCGTGAGCTGCACGATCGCCCGGTCGCGCAGGCGGCGCGGCACGGGTCGCCGGGCCGGCGCGTCCACCGGCGCGCGCGCGCGCGGCGCGACGTCCGTCACCTAGCCATCCCGGAGCGCGCGCCCCGTGAGCGTGACGAAGACGTCCTCGAGCGTGGGCGAGTGCGTGCGCAACTCGGCCAGCGCGAGCCCGCTCCGTTCCAGCGCGCCGAGCAACGCGGGTAGCGCATGGTGGATGGCCGTGACCTGCAATTCATAGGTGCCGCCATCCACGCGCGCCGTGCGCACGCCGTCCACGGCGCGCAACGTGTCGAGGCTCACGCTCCCGCCGTGGGCCAGCGAGAAGGCCACCACGTGCTCGGCGCCGAGCGACGCGATCAACTCACGCGGCGTGCCGAGCGCGATCACCTTCCCGTGATCCACCACCGCCACGCGATCGGCGAGCCGCTCGGCTTCGTCCATGTAGTGCGTGGTGAGCAGCACCGTGCGGCCCATGGCCTTGAACGACTCCACCATGTCCCACAGCTGCCGCCGCGACTGCGGGTCGAGCCCGGTGGTGGGCTCGTCGAGAAAGAGCAGGTCCGGGTTGCCGACGAGCGCACAGGCCACCGCGAGCCGCTGTTTCTGTCCACCCGAGAGTCCCTGCACGCGGGCGTGGCGCTTCTCGCCCAGCGACACGAGGGCGATCACCTCGTCGACGCTGCGGGGGTCGGCATAGAACGAGCGAAAGAGCTGGAGCGTCTCCTCGATCGTGAGCTTCTCGGAGAGCTGCGTCTCCTGGAGCGCGATGCCGAGCCGTTCACGCAGGGCGCGATCGTCGCGGTCCCAGCGGCGGCCCAGCACCGTCACTTCGCCCGCGTCGGGCGTGGTGAGCCCCTCGCAGATCTCGATGGTGGTCGTCTTGCCGGCGCCATTGGGGCCAAGGAGGCCGAAACACTCGCCGGG
>JANLSF010000921.1:0-2455 GCA_031362285.1 Gemmatimonadota bacterium
CCTCATCAGTCCAATATGGACTTCTTAGTCCATCTCGCGCAAGCGCCCCCCGGCCAGGGTCGCTCCACGCTCGGTCGGTCGCGCGCGCGCGCTGCCCTCCCCCGTTCCGCAGCAGCCTGTATTCTTCCCATATGGCTGACACGGTTGAACTGCTGAACCGCGCCCTCACCGGCCGCTACCGCATCGAGCGCGAGCTGGGCAAGGGCGGCATGGCCACGGTGTACCTCGCCGAGGACCTCAAGCACCGTCGCCGCGTCGCCATCAAGGTGCTCGACCCGGCCCTCACCGCATCGCTCGGCGGCGAACGGTTCCTCCGCGAGATCGAGACGACGGCCAACCTGCGGCATCCGCACATCCTCCCGCTGTACGACTCGGGGGAGGCCGACGGACTGCTGTTCTACGTGATGCCGCTCGTGGAGGGGGAGTCGCTGCGCGACCGCCTCGCGCGCGAGAAGCAGCTCCCGGTGGACGACGCGCTGCGTATTGCCCGCGAGTGCGCGGACGCGCTCAGCTACGCCCACTCACGCGGGATCATCCACCGCGACATCAAGCCGGAGAACATCCTGCTCGAGGGCGCGCACGCGGTGGTGGCCGACTTCGGCATCGCGCGCGCCATGAGCGCGGCGGGTGCGAGTTCGCTCACTGGCACCGGCATGGCGGTGGGGACGCCGGCGTACATGAGCCCCGAGCAGGCCTCGGGGGACTCGGACGTGGACGGCCGCAGCGACCTCTACGCGTTGGCCTGCGTTCTGTACGAGATGCTGGCCGGTCAGCCCCCGTTCACCGGGCCGACGATGGAGAGCATCATCCGCCAGCACATGGTGGTGGAGGCGCCGCCGGTGACGAACCTGCGGCCGGTGGTGCCGCCGATGGTCGCCTCGGCGCTGCAGCGGGCGCTCGCCAAGAACCCCACCGACCGGTTCAACCCGGTGGCGCAGTTCGCGGATGCGATCGGGCCGGCGGCGTCGGGCGCCGCGAACGTGGCGTCCCCTCCACCGCCCGCAAGGCGCCCTCCTGCTTGGCGCCGCCCGCTCGTGATGACGGCCGTCGGCGTGGCGGCGGTGGTCCTCGCCGTCCTCGCCTCGGTCGCCCGTCGACCCCCCAGCAACGCCGCCTCGATCGCCGTGCTCCCCTTCGAGGACCTGAGCCCGGACCGCGCCAACACCTTCCTCGGCGACGGCATCGCCGAGACGTTGATCAACGCGCTCGCGAACGTGAACGGGCTGCAGGTGACCGCGCGCACCTCGGCGTTCTCGTTCCGCGGCAAGACCGGTGACATGCGCGAGATCGGCAAGCAGCTCGGGGTCGCGACCGTGCTCGAAGGCAGCGTGCAACGCGCCGGCGACCGGCTCCGCGTCACGGCGCAGCTCATCAAGACGTCGGACGGGCTCCACCTCTGGTCGCAGAACTTCGACCGGCCCGCCGCCGACATTTTCGCGGTGCAGGACGAGGTGTCACGTGCGGTGGTGTCGGCGCTCCAGCTGACGCTCAAGGCGGGCGCGGACTCGGGCGGGACGCTCGGCGGCACGCGCAACGTGCAGGCGTACGAGGCGTACCTGCTCGGCCGCTTTCACTGGAACCTCCGCACGGTCGAGGGCATGGCGCTCGCCACGGACGCGCTCAAGAAGGCCGTGGCGCTCGACTCGAACTACGCGCTCGCCTGGAGCGGGCTCGCCGACGCGTACGCGCTCTCGATCCCCACCGAGTACGGTGCGCCGAACGCCAATCGCGACTCCGTGCTGACGCTGGGTGAAGCCGCCGCCCTCCGGGCGATTGCCCTCGCGCCGCGACTGGGCGAGGCGCAGGCCTCGCTCGGCGAGCTCCTCGAGCACCGGGGCCGCCCTGACGACGCGAACGCGGCGTTCGAACAGGCGGTGCGGTTGAGCCCCGCGTACGCCACGGGGCACCAGTGGTACAGCTACGCCCTCGAGGGGGCCGGCCGGTGGGAGGAGGCGACGCGCGAGATGGAGATCGCGCACCGCCTCGATCCGCTCTCGCACGTGATCACCATCTCGCTCGCCTGCGCGTACGACGGCGCCGACCGGTTCGCCGAGGCCAGCCCGTTGTACGTGCAGGGGATGGCGCAGTCACCACAGGCGTGGTACGGATGGGCCTGCCTCGTCAACCATGAGCTCGGGCTCGGACGCGTGGACTCGGCCGCCGCAGCCTACCGGCGGTACCACGCCGGCTTCATCGGCGACATCGCCACCGCGGCACGACGTGAGCGCGCCATCCGGGACCCGGCGGCGCGCGATGCCCTGCTTGAGGAGATGCTCGCGTCGAAGGACCATCTCATGGTCATCGCGATCGCGCGCTGGCTGCGCACCGACGACGCCACGATCGCCCTGCTCAAGCGGATGCGCGAGATCGGCCGGGGTCCGACGCCGTGGCTCGGGATTGTCGCGAACCTCGGGCCCAAGCTCCGGGCGGACCCGCGCGTGCTGGCGACCCTGCC
>JANLSF010000931.1:0-3373 GCA_031362285.1 Gemmatimonadota bacterium
CGACGCGGTGGAGCGCGCGGCTGCCCGGCTCGATCATCGTGGACCCGACGGCGCCGGACGCTATGCGGAGTCGGGCGGCTCGGCCTGGTGTGAGCGCGGAGGGATCCGGCGCGCCCTGTCCATGTCCTCCGACGGGCTGCGGGCGGAGATCGCACTCGCCCATCGCCGACTCGCGATCATCGACCTCTCGCAGGCCGGCGCCCAGCCGATGGTCTCGTCGGACGACCGATGGCTGTTGGCGTGGAACGGCGAGATCTTCAACCACGTCGAGGTGAGGGACGAACTGCGAGTCGCGGGGGTTCCCGTGCGCCCGGGGTCGGACTCGGCGGTGTTGCTCGCGGCCTGGCAACACTGGGGCCCGCATGCCCTGGAGCACTTTGTCGGGATGTTCGCGCTGGCCATCATCGACCGGCACGCGGGCACGCTGTGGCTCGCGCGCGATCCCTTCGGCCAGAAGCCGCTCTACCTCGCGCGCACGGGCGACGGGTTGGCCTTCGCATCCGAGCTGCCGGCTCTACTGGAGGTCACGGGCGCGCGAGCGCGCGTGGAGCCGGCGTCCTTGGCGACCTTCCTGGCGGCCGGCCTGACGGACCGGGGCGGTGCGACGATGTTCGCCGAACTTGAGGCGCTGCCACCGGCACACCTGCTGACGATGGACCTGCGCAGCGTCGCGGCGCCACGGATCGAGCGGTACTGGACGAGCAGCCTTTCCGGGCGCGACGATCGCCCCACCGAGGCGCTGGCCGAGGAGTTGCGCGCCAGGCTCGAGGAGAGCGTGCGCTGGCACCTGCGCAGCGACGTGCCCGTGGGCGTGATGCTGTCCGGGGGGACCGACTCGTCGTCGGTGGCGGGACTCGCGCGGCAGGTGATGGGAGCCGGGAAGGAGCTGCACACCTTCAGCTACCGTCCCGACGGCGAGGCATTCAGCGAGGGCCCGTGGATCGACATCGTGAACGCGTCCACGTCAGCCACGGCGCATCCGGTGCGTCCGTCCCTCGCCGAGTTCGAGGCCGCGTACGAACCGCTCGTGGCTCGGCAGGGTGAGCCGTTCGCCAGTCCCGCGATCGTGGTGCAGTCGCTGATCTGCGCGGAAGCGGCGGCGCGCGGCGTCAAGGTGCTGCTTGATGGACAGGGTTCCGACGAATTGTTCGGCGGGTATGCATCCTCCCGCGCGGCGCGACTCGCCGGCCACCTCCGGCGCATGGAGATCGGATCCGCGCTTCGGTTCGCGCGCGCCAGCGCGTCGGCCGGTCACCCGCGCGACTGGCGGGCTGCGGTCGCGCTGCTGGCGGCGCGTCCGATCTCGCGGTGGCGCGCGCGGAAGGGTGCCTCGCCGTACGGCGCGCTCACCGACCCCGCGTGGATGCGCGCGCGCGGGGTGTCGCCCCTCGTGCCGTGGGCACCCGATGGTCCCCACGTACTCCGCGAGATGCAACGGCACGGTGCCGAGGTGGCGAGCGTGCCGGCGCTCATGCGGTACGCCGATCGCAGCTCGATGGCGGCTTCGATCGAGGGGCGGCATCCGTTCCTGACGACGCCCATGGCCGAGTTTGCGCTGCGGCTGCCCGATGCGGCGGTGGTGGGCGACGACGGCGTGGCGAAGCCCTTGCTGCGGCGGGCGATGCGGGGACTCGTCCCCGACGCCATCCTCGACCGGCGTGACAAGGTCGGCTTCGCCGTGCCTTGGCGCCCCTGGCTCGAGCAATCGGGGCGCCTGCGGGCGCTGCTGGACGCCGGGTCCCGGCTACCCGGAGTGGACGCGCGCGCGGCGGCGCGGCTCTCGCTGGCGGTAGGGGCCCGCCGGCCACTGGCGAACGCGGAGGTCACGGCCGCATGGCGCCTGGCCGCGCTGGCCGCATGGGCCGCCGCCTACGACGTCGCGTTCGACTGACGCGTCCGCCCGCGGGCGAGGCGATCCCAGTCGGTGAAC
Organism: Gemmatimonadota bacterium; assembly: GCA_031362285.1. GTDB lineage: Bacteria > Gemmatimonadota > Gemmatimonadetes > Gemmatimonadales > Gemmatimonadaceae > JACPPC01. Next base: position 1,931 of record JANLSF010000931.1, read on the forward strand.
ACGAGCAATTGCGGCAGGTTCAGGAAGGCGATGTTCATGGCGAAGAGGATGCCCACGTGCATCATGACCGCGGCCGGGATGAGCAGCTGCCGCGCGCGTCGCGACACCACGGTGGCGATGAAGGACAGGTCCAGCGTCAGGGCCAGCACGGCCGCCGCGAGGCAGAGGGCGGGATGCTCCGCGATCCACGGCCCGAGGCGCGTGAAGACCCGCACCTGGTCCTGTTCGGCGAACTCCGTGAGCCATCGCGCGAGGTTGTCGGCGCTCACCCACTGCCAGCCGACCCGCGCGAGCTTCGACCATCCGCTGAACAGGTAGATCTGCGCGACGAACAGGCGGATGAGCACGAGTGGCCAGCGATACGCCGCCGCGTCCGGCGGAGGTGGACCACCGCCGACGACCCAGGCGTCGCCGGCGCGCGAGGCGGCGAGCACGACGAGTGCCAGGATGCTCACCTCGAAGCCCCGCTCGTACGCGCTGTTGGTCCAGAGGACGGTCTCGAGCGGCGCCACGTGGTAGAGCAGGAGGGCCGCCGCGAGCGCGGACGCGCGTGTGCGCCAGCCGGCGACCACGAACGCGAGCGCAACGACGAGGCCCACGACCGTGAGCTCGGACAACCCAGCCGGAGAACCGAGCCAGAGGCCGTACCGCAGCCGTGTGCTGATCGGGGTGGCGGCCCAGAAGGGGGCCGGGAGCGCTCCGAGCGCGCCGAACTCGCGCGAGCCGACGATCCAGAGCGCGTGAAGGGCGATGACGATGCGGGCGCCGGCGAGCGTGCGCGCCGGCGCGGGCGCGAACCAGAGCGCCTCCCATGCGGCGATCAGGCGCTCGCGCATCAGCGACGTTCCCGCGGCCAGCGGAAGCGCACGTCGCGTTGCGGCTTGCCGCCGGCCTGACGGCTCCCCAGGCGCCACGACTCGCGGTACAAGGTCAGGCCCACGAAGGCCCGCGCCGGTACACGTCTCGCGTCATCCCACGGCCGGGGGTGCAGCAGGAAGAACGGCGCGCCGAGCGGGCCGAGAACGCCGAAGCCGGGCACTCCCGCGCCTCGCGCGGCGCGCGACCGCACCGAGTCGGCGTGCGCCACGATCCACGATGCGATGCTGTCCTGCGCGCTCGCCGGCAGCGACTCGAACGATGACGGCAGCCAACTCCACAGTTCGTCGGGCGGGATGGGACGAAACGCCCGGGCATCGATCGCGTGCTCGACCCCGCGGTCGTCGATCGCCATCAGGCGCGGGGCCGAAATCGTATCGGGCACGGTTCCCGCCACCAGCGGCCATGCGCTGAACGGGTAGAGGTCGAGTTGCAGGAACCCCGCGGCGAAGGAGAGGCCGAGCGAGACCAGGATCAGCCGGCGCGTGCGGTCGCGTTCGACCTGCGGCGTGCGCGCGCGGGCCACGCTGACGGCGGCGAGCACGAAGAGCGCGAAGGCGAGGGCGG
>JANLSF010000019.1:0-1653 GCA_031362285.1 Gemmatimonadota bacterium
ATGCGCTCGAGATGATCAGCTTCTGCCGCATCCCGTGGCTGTAGCTCTCCACCAGCTCGTCCCGCCACTCCTCCAGATCGAACAGCGCGAGCAGCTCGCGCCCGCGATGCTCCACCTGCGGGCCTTCCTGATCGTAGAGCCCCGCCACGAACCGGAGGAACTCCGAGCCGGTCAGCTTCTCGTAGATGAATGGCCGGTCGGGAATGAACCCGAGCTTCGACTTGGCCGCGACCGGGTTCTTCAGCAGGTCAATGCCCGCCACGCGGATCTCGCCGCTCGTCGGTCGCAGGATCCCCGCCACCATCCGCATCGTCGTCGTCTTGCCAGCGCCGTTGGGGCCGAGAAAGCCGAAGACCTCGCCCGTCGGCACCGTGAGGTTGATCGCATCCACCGCCGTGAACGAACCGTATCGCTTGGTGAGGGCGCGGATCTCGATCATTCGCTGGCTCCGCCGCGCTTGCTCGGCGCGGGCTCGAGGACGTCGATCTGGAGGGTGCCGAGCAGGCGCAGGAGTTGCGCCTGCTTCGTCAGGCCGCCCGTCACGAACCGCAGGTGCGCGGCGTCGGCGGGGAACTGCCCGAAGGTCGGGTCGACCGCGACCCACTCGCCGAGGAACAACTCCGGCCACGCATGGAAGTAGAAGCGGCCGCGCACGTAGGCCAGCCCGCTCGCCATCCGCGCCGGTATCGCCGCACTGCGCGCGAGCGCCACCAGCAGCTGGGTGTGCTCGTTGCAGTCGCCCTTCCGCTGGTCGAGAATGCGCAGGGCATCGGGCACGCTGACGGTCACTTCCTTGGTGAGCGAGTCGTGCACCCACGCCACGAGCCGCTCGGCGATGTCCCGCTTGGTCGCCGCGCCCCGCGAGAGTCGCGCCACCAGCGCCTGCAGTTTCGGGTCGCCCACCTGCAGCAACGGTTCGCGCGCCAGGTCCTTCCCGAACCGGTTCAGCAGGATGGCGCCCGTGGGCATCTTCGCGAACGCGCTCCGCAGCGCGGCCGGATCCTCGCGCCGTACCTCGAGCAGGTTCCCCGCCAGCAGCTGCCGTCCGCCGTCGAGGTCGAAGCCGTCGAGCGCGGTCCCCCGCAGTCGCACCTTCAGGTGGTCGAGCGTGCCGGTCAGCGGCACGTTGGCGGCAATGGCGGTCGTCTCGAGCACGTCGCGCGCCGGCGAGCGGCCGCTCGCGGCCGCGGCCAGCTGCTTGTCGCGCCAGTTCTCGAACGCCACCTCGAAGGCCGTCCGCTTGAGCACCAGCCCGCCGGCCTGCTTCGACTCCACGAGCCGTCCGCGCTCGTCCATCCAGCCGGCGAGGTAGCGGCTGTCGCTGCCGCCGACCTGCCACGCCCGCACCGTGTCGACGTGGACGATGCGCCACTTGCCCGTGGCGGCGTCGAGCGCCGCGCTGTCGGGCACCGTGAACAGTGACTCGGCCAGGATGGAGACGTTCACGTCGCGCGTCCCCATGCTGGTCGGGTCGAACATCGGCACCGTGAAGGTGCGCCCCACCTTGGGCTTCTGGCCGAGCATCACGGCCAGCGGCACGAGGGTGGGGAGAAGCACCGGCCCCTTCACCGCCAGGCGCTGCGTGTCGGTCGGCTGTCCGGGCATCCGGAGGACGAAGCGCACGGCGCCCAGATTCGCGACGCGATCCAATCC
>JANLSF010000108.1:0-3221 GCA_031362285.1 Gemmatimonadota bacterium
CGGCCATGTCGAACGAGGTGAGGCCCGCCTCGACGTAGGGGCGCATCGAGGCCGCCGCCGCGTCGAGGTCGAGGGTGCGGCCGTCGCGCTCCATGTCGGCCACCTGCCAGAGGCCGGTGAGCGCGCGGGCCATCGTGAGCCCGGGAGCCAGGGTGACGCGTTCGACGGTGGTCATGCGACGCCGTCCTCGGGCGGCAGTTCACGGAAGTGCGCATCGGCGTCGATGCCGGCGGCGGTGAGCGCGCGGCGCTCGCGCCAGTAGATCACGCTCGCGATCACCATGACGCCGAGCCAGACCGGCGTGCTGCGATAGTACCAGGCGCGCGCCGGCGCGGCGACGTCCTTCCAGACGCTCACGGCCAGCAACGCGCCCAGCAGCAGCACGCCAAGCGAGGCGAGTGGCACCTGCAGCGCGCGTGCGCGCAGCACGGTGATGCGCGCCGCCACGGCCGGGTTCACGGAGGGGAGCACGAGCACCGTCACGCACATGAGCATGAAGTTGACCAGCATGCTCGTGACGAGGATGTCGACGCCGAGGAAGAAGTCGGACGCGAAGTGGCAGCCGAGGACGCCGATGGTGGCCATGCCGGCGCTGGCGATGATGGCGACGTTCGGGGTCCGCCACACCGGGTGGATGCGCGCCACGGCCCGCGGAAAGACGCCGTCCTCGGCCCACGCGAACATCAGCCGCGAGACGGCGAGGAGCATGCCGGGCAGGTCGTTGATGAGCGAGATGGCGGCGCCGGCCACGATGGCGATGGTCCAGCCGGGGGCCAGCATGTAGCTCAGCAATCCCGGCGCGGTGACGTCGTGGCGCGCGGCTTCCTCGGCCACGAAGCTCCACGGCACGGCATGGTAGACGGCGCCGGCGAAGAGGAAGTAGAAGACGCCGACGGTGAGGACGGCGATGCCCGTGGCGATGGGGAGGTTCCGCGCCGCGTTCTTCGCCTCGCCGCCGGCCTGCGCGATCGAGTCGAAGCCGATGAAGCTCGAGAAGAGCACGGTGCTGGCGGTGAGGAAGGTGGCCCACGAGAAGGGCGCCTCGGTGATGGGCACCGTGCGGCCCGGCTCACGGGCGGCAAGACCCGCGGCAAAATCGGCCTGCGTGTGCGTGAAGCCCGCCACGATCACGATGGCCCCGAGGACGAACATGAGGACCATGAGCGGCACGAGCGTCTTCTCGACGGCGCCGACGCCGCGGAGGTTCACTCCCACGAACGTCCAGAGGAAGACGAGCGCGACCACGAGGCGCAGGGGGCCGTGGTCGAGCGCCGCCGCCACGCCGGTGAAGCCGAGCGGCTGCGCCACGTCGCGCAGGAAGGGCGGGATGACGTACGACACCACGCCGATGGCGATGCAGAGTCCGAACCACTGCGAGAACGAGGCGACGAAGCCGAGGTACGGGTTGAGCCCGCGGCTCGCATAGACGTAACTCCCGCCGGCGCGGGGCATGGCGGAGGCGAGGATGGCGTACGACAGGGCGGCGAGCACCGCCGGCACGGCCGCGGTGAGGAAGGCCCCGAGCACCCATGGGCCGATGCCGGGCACGGTGCGCTGCAACTGGAAGGGGATGATCTGGATCGACGCGCCGATCATCGAGCAGATGCCCGTGGCCACGAGTCCCAGCAGCCCCATCTCGCGGGCGAGGCCGGGGGCCCGTTCGGCGGTGTCGTGTGCGGTGGCGGTCACGGGATGGTCAGCTCGAGTAGTAGGCGGCGTTCTCGTCCACGTACCCCTTCGTGAGGTCGCAGCCGTAGGCGATGGCGGTGGCCGGTCCGACGTTCAACGCCACCTCGAGGTCCACGATCTCCGATCGGAGCGTCTCGCGCACCGTCGCGTCGTCGAAGGCAAGGCGCGCGCCACCCGCCACGACCTGGTGGCCGTTCACCCACGCGTCGGTGGCACCCGGCGCGAGGGTCACGTCGGGCGTCTTGCCGATGGCCATGAGGATGCGGCCCACGTTGGGGTCGGCGCCATGGACCATGGTCTTGATGAGGGGCGAGTTGACGATGGCCTTGGCGATGCGCCGCGCTTCGCCGACGTCGCGCGCCCCCCGCACGGTCACCCGGAGCAGGTGCTCGGCGCCTTCGCCATCGCGGGCGAGGATCTCGGTCATCCGGATGCAGCCCGCAGTGAGGGCGGCCTCGAAGGCGACCGCATCCACCGGGCCCGCCTGACCGTTGGCCATGATCACGCAACTGTCACTCGTGCTCGTGTCGGTATCCACGGAGAGCATGTTGAACGACCGGCCCACGGCGCGGCGCAGCAGGGCGTCGAGGGTGGGCGCGTCGAGGCGGGCATCCGTGAAGATGTAGGCAAGCATCGTGGCCATGTTGGGCTCGATCATGCCGGAGCCCTTGGCCACCCAGGTGATGGTCGCGTCACCCACGCGCGTGCTGAGGGCCTTGGGGTGCGTGTCGGTGGTCATGATGCCGAGCGCCCCGACGAGCGGATCGGGCTGCAGCTCGGCGGCCATGCCGGAGAGCCCGGCCTCGATCTTCTCGATGGGGAGCGGCACGCCGATCACCCCGGTGGAGCTCACGAGCACGCGGTCGGCGGTGGTGCCGAGTTCGCGCGCCGCGGCGGCGCCCATGCGGCGCGCGTTGACGATCCCCGTCGCACCGGTGGCGACGTTCGAGACCTTCGAGTTCACCACGATGCCGCGCAGGACGCCGTGCGCGATGATCTCGCGTCCGAGAATGATGGGGGCGCCGGGAAACTGGTTGCGCGTGAAGACGGCCGCCGCAGCGGCATCCGTGTCGCTGGCGAAGAGCGCGAGGTCCTTCCCGTCCGTCTTGAGCCCCACGAGGCGGCTCGCACAGCGGAAGCCGCGGGGGAAGACGGGTGGCTCGATGGCGTGGAACGCGGACATGTGCGGGAGGGACGGGTGCCGGTCCCTCGCGGCGCGCGGGACGACTCGTGGAGGCGGAAGGATAGGGATCGTCCGCCCCCCACGCTACGCAGCACGTGCCCCCTCTACGGTGCTTGCTCGACCGGAGGCCGGTCCGGGGGCGGGCCACCCGGCGGACCACCTCTCGGCGGCGGAAAGCCGGGCCGACCGCCTCCGGGAGGCGGCCCGCGACGCTCCGGGTCGAACGGACGGCCGTCCGGCGGCGGGCCGTCGGGCGGGAAATCCGGTGGAGGGCCGCGTGGCGCGCCGCGGCCGCGCGGGCCACCCGGGGGTGCACCCCGCCTCCCCCGCAGAGGCACGAACGCCCGCC
>JANLSF010000131.1:0-5590 GCA_031362285.1 Gemmatimonadota bacterium
CGCGGACCCCGGCGCCGGCGGCGCGTTCGGGCGGCAGCACCTTGAGCGCGACGAGGCGATCGAGGGCCAGCTCGCGGGCGAGGTAGACGATCCCCATGCCCCCGCGGCCGAGTTCGCGCTCGAGGGCGTACTGCCCGGCCAGGGCGCCCTGCAGGGCGAGAAGGGTGGGGTCGATCAGGCTGACGGTCACGGTGGGGTGCGCTAGATTTGCAAGATACCATGGAAAAAACCGACGCAGCGATCACGTACGTCCGCAAGGGTTTCGGGCTGAAGGCCGAAGTGCAGGATACCCTCGCGCAGGACTACAGCGGCCACCTGGTGGACCTGTTGACGGCCCGGGAGTACACGCTCGCGTCCGGCGGCGTGACCGTGCGGCTGGCCCGCGAGTTCGGCTTCTGCTATGGCGTGGAGCGGGCGGTGGACTACGCCTACCAGACGCGGCGGAAGTTCCCGGACAAGCGCGTGTTCCTGGCCGGGGAGATCATCCACAACCCGCACGTGAACGCAAAGCTCAAGGAGATGGGGATCATCTTCCTGGGGTCGCTGGCGGACGGGAGCGGGTTCGATTTTGCCGGCGTGGAGGTGAGCGACGTGGTGATCCTCCCCGCGTTCGGGGTGACGATCCGCGACTTCGAGGTGCTGCGGGGGATCGGGTGCGTGGTGGTGGACACCACGTGCGGGTCGGTGCTGAACGTCTGGAAGCGCGTGGATGGCTACGGGCGCGACGGCTTCACGGCGCTCATCCACGGCAAGTACTACCACGAGGAGACGCGGGCCACGGCGAGCCAGATGGAGAAGTACGCGGGCGGCGCCTGGATCGTGGTGCGCAACATGGACGAGGCGCAGCTGGTGATGGACTACATCGAGGCGAAGGGCGAGCGCACGGCCTTCCTGGCGCGGTTTGCCAAGGCGATCTCGACCGGGTTCGACCCCGAACGCGACCTGCAGCGGATCGGCGTGGCCAACCAGACGACGATGCTGGCGCGCGAGTCGCTGGCGATCGCGGCCGAGGTGGGCAAGAGCCTGGAGCGGCGTCACGGCGCCGGCGCGGTGGCCGCGCACTTCCGGTCGTTCGACACGATCTGCTCGGCCACGCAGGACCGGCAGGATGCGGTCAACGAGCTGCTCAAGGAGCCGCTCGACGTGATGCTGGTGATCGGCGGGTACAACTCCAGCAACACGCTCTCGCTGGCGGCGTTGTGCAGCGAGCGGGTGCGCACGTACCACGTGTCGGACGCGACGTGCATCGATGTGGAGCGCGGGGCGATCAGCCACCTGCCCACGGGGCGGTACGACGAGGTGGACGAGGTGGGGTGGCTGCCGGCGACGGGGCCGTTGCGCGTGGGGATCACGGCGGGGGCGAGCACGCCGAACAACAAGATCGGCGAGGCGGTGGCGCGGGTGTTCGCGTCGCGCGGCGTGGATCCGGCGGGCATCGCGTAAGGGCTCGGCGTCCGATTGGGGTCGAAATCATGAAGTACTCTACACCATAAAGTGGAATCCGTTCCGCTTGATCCGCCGCCCGCGTCCGACGACCGGTCCGTGCGTGGGCGCGCCCCGCGAGCGATCCGTCGCCCCGGTCACGGCCGGGTCGTGAAGCAATCCCTCAAGACCCGCCGGTTGTCCAACGCATACCCGGTCCCACACGGTATCTCCACCGTGTCCGGGATTCCGTCATGCCACCTGCGCCTCACCGAACCGTCCGCGTGCCCGTAAGCGATGTGCGTGCCCTCGTGCAGCGCGCTCTCGGGGACCAGTTCACCGTCGAGCGCGAGCTTGGCGGTGGCGGCATGGCGCACGTGTTCGTGGCCTTCGACCTTCGGCTCGAACGGCGGGTGGTGGTCAAGGTGCTCCCCCCCGAGCTGACGGCCACGCTTTCGGTCGAGCGGTTCCGCCGCGAAATCCTGATGGCGGCCTCCATGCAGCATCCGCACATCGTGCCGGTGCTCTCGAGCGGCGTGGCCGAGGAGCTGCCGTACTTCATCATGCCGTTCGTGGAGGGGGAGTCGCTGCGCGAGACGGTGCGCCGTGGCCCGATGCCCATCCGCGACGTGGTGAACATCCTGCGCGACGTGGCGCGGGCGCTCGCCTTCGCGCATGAGCGGGGCGTGGTGCACCGCGACATCAAGCCCGACAACGTGCTGCTCACCGCCGGGTCGGCCACGGTGACCGACTTCGGCGTGGCGAAGGCGCTCGTGTCGGCCCGCACGCCGTCGCGCTTCCACGAGGACGGCACGCTCACGGGGCAAGGGACCTCGCTCGGCACGCCGGCCTACATGGCGCCCGAACAGGCGGCCGGCGATCCCGCCACGGACCATCGGGCCGACATCTACGCCACGGGGATCGTGGCGTACGAGATGCTCACGGGCAAGCCGCCGTTCACGGGGAAGTCGCCGCAGGCGCTGCTGGCGGCGCAGCTGGCCGAGGTGCCCATGCCGGTGCAGGAGCGGCGACGGGACGTGCCCGATGCGCTGGCGCGGATCGTGATGCAGTGCCTCGAGAAGGACGCCGACCACCGCCCGCAGACCGCCGACGCGCTGGTCGCGCTGCTGGAGGATCCGGCGGTGGTGAGTGGCACCTTCTCGACGGCGTCGCGCGATGCGCTGGCGGCGGCGGGGTTCCGGCGGGCCCCGGTGCTCGCCGCCGCGGTCGGGCTCGTGCTCGTCGCGGCGGTGGGCGGCGCGCTCGTCATGCGCGCTCGCGTCGTCCCGGGGGCGTCCCCGCAGGCGCCGATGCTGCAGGCGGCCAACGTGCCCGCGCCAAACTCGCTGGCGGTGCTCCCGCTCATCTCCATCGGCCCCGACACGCAGGACGTGTACCTGGCGGAGGGGATCACCGCGGAACTCACGTCATCGCTCTCGCGCATTGCGGGGCTCCGGGTGGCGTCGCGCATGGCCGCCACCGACGTGCGTCAGCGGGGGGGCGACATTGCCGCCGTGGGGAAGGCGCTCAACGTCGCCACGATCCTCGAGGGCACGGTGCAGCGCGACGGCAAGCGGCTCCGGCTCACGGCGCGCCTCGTGCGCGTGAGCGATGGGCTCACGATGTGGAGCGACGTGTTCGAGCGCGAGGCCACCGACCTGTTCAAGGTGCAGGGGGCGCTCGCGCGCGCGATAACAGACGCGCTCACGCCGGAGCTCTCCCCCGCCGACCCGGCGCGTGCGGCCTTCACGAGCCAGGTGGCCGAGCGCGAGGTGGACCCGGGCGCCTATGACGCCTACCTGCGCGGGCGCCAGTTGATGACCCGCCCCGGGCCGGGGGCGCTGTCGGCGGCGGCCGCCCAGTTCCGGTCGGCGATCTCGCGCGACGCGTCGTTCGCGCTGGCCCACGCGGGGCTGGCCGACGTGTACGCGATCATGACGCTGGCGAGTCCCGTGCCCGGCGATTCGCTGGTGCGCGCGGGGCTCACGGAAGCGGAGCATGCCCTCGCGCTCGACAGCACGCTGGGCGAAGGGTATGCGGCGCGCGGGCACCTGCGTTCACTCGCCGGCGAGGGCCCGCAGGCGGACGCCGACCTCGCGCGCGCGGTGACGCTCTCGCCGGACTACGCGAACGGCCAGTTGTGGTACGGCCAGCACCAGCTGCGCTCGGGGCGCACGGCCCCGGGACTCGCGTCACTCCGCAGGGCGCGCGCCCTCGACCCCAACTCGCCGCAGGTGGCTTCGGCGCTCGCGCTCGGGTTGGCCGCCTCCGGCAGCCGCGACTCGGCGCGCGCGCTGGCCGACGAACTGGTGGAGCTGGATCCGTCGCTGCCGATCGCGCGTGCGGTGCGGGCGCGCGTGCTGCACGACGGCGGGGATGCGCGCGGGTCGCTCAAGGAGCTCGAGGCGGCCGTGTCGTTGTCGCGGGGCGCCCCGCCCTTCCTGGGGTTGCTGGGCGGCGCCTATGCGCAGGCCGGTCAGGCCGATCGCGCGCAGGGGGCGCTGGTGCGGCTGCTCAAGCAGCCGAATGCCCCGGGGGCGCCGGGCGCAATCGCCGTGGTGTACCTGGGGCTCAAGGACTCGGCGCAGGCCATGACCTGGCTGATCAAGGCGGCCGATCGCAAGGACGTGCTGTTCCGGGTGGGGACGCTGGCCGACAAGGAATTCGATCCGGTGCGGCACGACCCGCGGTTCGCCGACGTGGCGCGGCGGCTGGGGCTGCCCGCGGCCGCGCCGGTCCCCTCGGGCGGGCGGCCAGCGCCGTAGGGCGACATTGCCGGGGCTGGTTCGCGGGCGGTGGGCGGCGGGCGAGTCGTTCCGCGTTCGCGGTCCGGGGCGCAGATTTCCTGCAGACCCTTCAACCGTGCCGACCATGTCTCGTTCGTCCCGCTTCCTCGCGCGCGCCGCATGCTCGGCGACCCTGCTGCTGGTGTCCGTGACGCTCGCGGCGCAGGTGGCGCCCAAGGTGACCGCCATCAAGGCGGCCCGCCTGATCGTGGGCGACGGCACGCAGATCGAGAACCCGGTCGTCATCGTCCAGGGCGAGATGATCACCCAGGTGGGGCCCGCCTCGCGCGTGACGATCCCCAAGGGGGCGACGGTGATCGACCTCGCCGGCCACACGATCCTGCCGGGGCTGATCGACTGCCACACGCACATCACGTCGTACGATGCGGATGGCGGCGACATGTCGGTGCTCCGCGAAACGGCGGCGCACCAGGGGGTGTACGGGACGATCAACGCGAAGAAGACGATCGACGCGGGCTTCACGACGATCCGCGACGTGGGCTCGACGCACTTTGCCGACGTGGCGGTGCGCGACCTGATCAACAAGGGGGTCATCCCCGGACCGAGGCTCTACGTGGCGGGGCCGTCGCTCGGCATCATCGGCGGGCACGCCGACGTGAACGGGTGGAGCCCGGAGATCAACATTCCCGGCACCGGCGTGATGGTCACCGGCGCCGATGAAGTGCGCCGGCAGGTGCGGCTCAACGTCAAGTACGGCGCCGACCACATCAAGCTCACGGCCACCGGCGGCATCCTCTCGAGTGGCGACGCGGTGACGGCGTCGGCGTTCACGGACGAGGAACTCCGGGCGGCCGTCCAGGAAGCGACCAAGCTCGGACGCAAGGTCGAGGCCCACGCGCACGGCGCGGATGGCTTGCTCGCGGCGGTGAATGCCGGCGTGGCGAGCATCGAACATGGCTCGCTCATCGACGAGCGTGGCATCGCCGCGATGAAGGCGCACGGCACCTACCTCGTGCCGACGCTCATCATCCTCGAGGACATCATCCAGAACGGGTTGAAGAACGGGACGCCGCAGTACGCGATCGACAAGGCCAAGTCGATCGAGCTCGAGCGCAACCGGCGGCTGCGCGCGGCGTACCAGGCGGGGGTGAAGTTCGCCTTCGGCACCGACGCCACGAGCGACATCCACGGGCGGAACGGCCAGGAGTTCGCGCTGATGGTGAAGATCCTGGGCGCCACCCCCATGGACGCGATCACGACGGCCACGAAGAACGGCGCCGACCTGATCGGGATCGGCGACAAGACGGGGACGATCACCGTCGGCAAGTGGGCCGACATCATCGCGGTGGAGGGGAACCCGCTCGACGACGTGCGCCGGCTGGAGACGGTGGCGTTCGTGATGAAGGGGGGCGCGGTGGCCA
>JANLSF010000143.1:0-2966 GCA_031362285.1 Gemmatimonadota bacterium
GCGCCGTTGAACGCGACTGGCGTGACGTACATGGTCACCGGCGCGCACGCCGCGACCATCTACGGAGAGCCTCGATTCACGAATGACCTCGATGTTGTGATGCAGATCGGGCCCGGCGATGCGGTTCGGCTTCACGCCTCGTTTCGGGAGCCCGCGTACTACATCGCGCCGATCGAGACGATTGAGGAGGAGGCGGCCCGCGATCGGCATGGCCACTTCAACATCATGCATGCTGAGTCGGCGCTCCGGATGGACGTGTACATCGTCGGCCGCGACGCCTTGTCGATCGAGGAAGTCGAGCGGCGCATTCCTCGAACGGTCCGCGGTGAGACTGTGTGGTTCACGCCGCCCGAGTACCTCATCGTGAGCAAGCTCAAGTACGTCCGCGAGGGTGGCGGCGACCACCACCTGCGCGACATCGCCGGCATCCTTCGCGTGAGCGGCCACCGGCTCGACCACGCCCTCCTCGACCGGCTCGTGTTGTCGGAGCGCGTCGAGCGCGAATGGGCGCGCGTGCCGAAGCCGCTCGCGCCCTGATCAGCCGCGGGCGCGTTTCCGCGCGCGCCAGGCCCTGGCGCCGATCACCAGGCCGAACGCGATCATCACCCCGCCCCACACCAGCGCGATCGGCAGCCCGGTGGGCCGCGCGCCCTGATCGACCGCCCCGGCGATCGCGATGATCGCGCCGAGCAGCACGAACAGCGCGCCCAGCGGAGCGCGCACGTCGAAGGGCGCCGCGCCGCCGCTCACCAGAACACCACGTTGAGGCCCACGAGGCACGCCACCACCACCACGGCCAGCGTGACGGGCCGCTGCCACCAGCTCACGTCCTCGTCATTGGGACGCGGCGTGAGGCCGAGCACGAGGCCCACCAGCTCGCGTTCGGTGCGCGGCACGGTGAACAGGCTGATGACGAGGGTGACCACGAAGCAGGTGCTCCAGGCGATGATGGCGGTCCAGAACGTCTGCGCCAGCTCGCTGGGGTAGCCGATCACGGTGGCGAAGTAGCCGCCCTTGATGCCCACCACCGCGCCCGCCGGCAGCGAGAGCCCGTGGTGGATGGCCGCGCCCAGCGTGCCCGACACGAGGCCCCAGAAGGCGCCGTGCCCCGTGGTCCGCCTCCAGAACATGCCGAGTGCGAAGGTGGCGAAGAGCGGGGCGTTCACGAAGGCGAACACGAGCTGCAGCACGTCCATGATGTTGTTGAACGCCGCCGCGACGTACGCCGCCGCGATGGACACGAGGATGCCCACCACGGTCACCAGGCGGGCGACCATCAGGTAGTGCCTGTCGCTCGCGCCCTTGTTCACGTAGCCCTGGTACAGGTCGTACGTGACCACCGTGTTGAACGCCGTCACGTTGCCGGCCATGCCGCTCATGAACGAGGCGAGCAGCGCCGTGAGGCCGAGTCCCAGCATCCCCGAGGGGAAATACTTCACCAGGAGCGCCGGCGTGGCGAGGTCGAAGTCGAGCACCGCACGTCCCAGCGCATCCACCATGGGGAGCCCGGCCGCGTCGAGCTTGGCGGGAATCACGGGCGACCCGCTCGTCGTCAGCGCGAGCGCCAGCATCCCCGGCAGGATCACGAGGAAGGGGAAGAGCATCTTGGGAAACGCCGCGATCACCGGCGTCCGCCGCGCCGCCGTCATGCTCTCGGCGGCCATCGCGCGTTGCACCACGAGGAAGTCGGTGCACCAGTAGCCGAACGACAGCACGAAACCCAGCCCGGCCACGAGCCCGAACCACTCCACGCCGATCGGGTTCGCTCCCGGCGTCCCCATGTGGTACCAACTGCGCGTCCAGGCGTCGCCCGCGAAACCCTGCGACGTGGACACCGTGGCCAGCTTGGACGTGAGCCCGGCCCAGCCGCCCACGTCGCGCATGCCCAGCCAGACGAGCGGCGCGAACCCGAAGACGATCAGGAAGAACTGCAGCACCTCGTTGTAGATCGCGCTGGTGAGCCCGCCAAGCAGCGTGTAGGCCAGCACGATGAGCGCCGAGGCGAGCATCGCGGCATCCAGGTTCCAGCCGAGGAGGAGGTGGAACAGCTTCCCCATGGCATACATCGAGATGCCCGAGGAGAACACGGTCATGACGGCAAAGGTGACCGCGTTCAGCGCCCGCGTCTTCTCGTCGAAGCGGAGGCGGAGGTACTCGGGGACGGAGCGCGCCTTCGACCCGTAGTAGAAGGGCATCATGAAGAGCCCCACGAACAGCATCGCCGGCACGGCGCCGATCCAGTAGAAGTGGCTCGTGGCGATGCCGTACTTGGCGCCCGAGGCGCCCATGCCGATCACTTCCTGCGCGCCGAGGTTCGCCGAGAGGAAGGCGAGGGCGCTCACCCACGCGGGCATCGAGCGGCCCGAGAGGAGGAAGTCATCGCTCGACGTCACCGAGCGGCGCAGCACCACGCCGATGCCGATGACGAAGGCGAAGTAGCAGGCCATCACCGCCCAGTCGGCGAAGGCGAGGGTGGTCACCTGAGGAGTCGGCATGTGGGCGAGAAGGTTGCGCGCCCGCCGCGCCGGCGCAAGACGAAACGCCCCCGGCGACCACGAAGGGTCACCGGGGGCGTCGTCGGTCCTGGAACGGGGGAGCGCTAGTCGCGGCGGCCGCCACCCAGCAGCTGGACGATGGCGAGGAACATGTTGATCAGGTCCAGGTAGATCTGGACCGCCGCCATCACGTAATCCTCGGGCCCGTACACGTTGCGCAGCCGCCAGGTGTCGAAGATGAGCAGGCCGCTGAAGACGAGCACCGTGGCGCCCGCGATCCAGAGGGAGGCCAGCGAACTCTGGAAGAACATGTTGAGCAGCGAGGTGCCGATCAGCACCCAGAGCCCCACGACGAAGAAGCTGCCCCACGCGCTGAAGTCGCGCTTCGACAGCCACGCGTAGGCGGTGAGCACGCCGAAGGTGGTCAGCGTGAGCGTTCCCGCCTGCCAGATCAAGTCGGGATTCTGGCGG
>JANLSF010000152.1:0-3602 GCA_031362285.1 Gemmatimonadota bacterium
TCAGCCCTGCCGCCGCGCGCGCAGCCTGCCGTGCGTAGCGCAGGATGTCGGCGAGCAGCACTTCGTCACGCGGCATGCACCAGCTCGAGCGAATCGAGAATCGACTGCCGCCGCACGAGATTCGGCATGTGCTCGATGCCGCGAATCGTGAAGAGATCAACGGCGCGGCCGGCGATGGCTGACAGCTCGTCTTGCATGTCGACCAATTCGAACAGGCTGTAGCGAGTGCCCGGTCGAAATCGAACGGCCACATCGAGGTCGCTGTCGTCGCGCAGCTCGCCGCGCGACGCGGAGCCGAACACATAGAGCTCCGAGACGCCCCATCTGGCGCAGAAAGCGGCCGTGGCGTCTTTCGGCAGCACGAGGTCGATGGGCGGCTTCATGACCGCCATTCTAACGGACTACGCGCAAACGCCGTGGCCAACGTTCCGGGTTTCGCGGCGTGGGGCCCGCCACTACGCTACCGCTGCATCCCGGCCCCGGCCTCACGCTGGTGGTGGGGCGCAACGGCTCCGGCAAGTCGAGCTTCGCGGAGGGGCTCGAGCGGCTTTGACCGACGCTGGCAGCTTCAACGGATATGAATATCTACTCGCGACTCCAACCCGCTCAACACGTCCCGCCGCAACAGCACACGTCGATCCGAGCTGCCACTTCGCTACGGCGCTGGCTCCGATAGAACGCACTCCGCAAGAAGTTTGGCGCCCCGGTCGCTGATGAAGGCAATCTCTTCGTGGGTCTTGTCTCGCTTTCCAGTAATCAACAGCAAGGCCATCGGCCAGCCCCACGCTCGGTGTGGTGCGGCCCATCCGACCACGGACGGCCATGAGTTCTGTTGATCGACCGGGACGCCTCGCGCCGTGGCTGCGCGGAGAAAGAAGTCGGCGGCGTTCTTGTCGTAGGTCAGGACGAGGCGTGGGCGAAGAAGCTCCACCCCCCTCCAGAGATGCTTTTCGGCACAGACTCCGGCGCGCGCGGAGTCGCCACTGGTCTTGGTGGCGGTCGGCCACTTCCACACCCGGGTGTTGGCGACCCTGCCGCCGCCAAGTTCCACACCCAAGGGAAGCAGCCGTCCTACGAGTTGACGAAACGGGACGGAGGCGCGCTCGAGTTCAGACGCCGCTTCGGCGCGCCAGCCTTCGTAGGACAACGAGGCTTGTCGGGCATAGTCGCGCACTTGCGGATTCCAGCCAACCAGCAGAACATCGAGGCTGGCTCCGACGCCTATTCGCCCAGCCGGAGGCGCCGGGGCTCCTTCGCAAGACAGACTGCAAACCCTGCAGCCGTAGAGTTCCGCCAGGAACTCCTCGAACTCATCGCCGATAACCCGTATATGGTCAATCACGAATACTCGCCTCACCTTGTTGGCCGCTGACTCCACCAACCCCAAACCGTCCGGTCGTCAGCTTCCCCGGTCGCTTGACAGACGAAAGCAGCTCCGCGTGTTTCGCGGGCGACGAGAACGCGGCGGGCGTGAGCTGGTCAGGGCGAACGGCCGCCATGCGCAGCGCGATGTGAGGGGCGTGACGAAGCGGAGGTTCGCCCAGTTGGTGCCCTCGAGCACGAGGCGGTCGCCGAGGGTGCGGCCCAGCGCGTGCGTGGGCACGAACACCCACTTCGAGCGGGTGGGGTGCGCCGCACACAGATGCTTCAGCTGCTCGACGAACGGGTCCATGCGAGCCCTACGGTATCAGCGAAGCGGGACAGGACAGGTCCTACGCCGGAGCTTCGCCTCCGGGATGGACCCTGAGGACGACAGGCCAGACGTCGCCCGCGCTAACAGATGGTGAGCGTCACCGACACTGGGCGATGGTCACTTCGCTTCGTCCAGCGCTCGTCGGCGGCAACGTCAACCTTGGTCACCTTCGTCAGCAGCGACGCAGACAGAAAGCAGTAGTCGATGTGCCAGGGCTCGTGGGCCCGGAAGCGGTGGAAGTAGGTGCCATGCTGCTCGTGCCCGTGCCCGAGTCCGTGGTGCGCGTGGTAGGCACTGACCAGTCCGTGCTCGGCCAGCCGGCCGAAGACCGCGCCGCCCTTGATGTACGACTCGCCGAGCTTTGGCCCGGCGTTGAAGTCTCCCATCAGCACGGTCGGCATCTGCGCGATCAGGTCGCCGAACGCGGCGGTGATCTGGTCGATCTCCGCGCAATAGTCGGGCGGGTGTGTCCACAGCCCGAGCATCAGACACGACACGGCACCGGCCGCGAGGGCTGCAATGGACGACTCCGGCGCGTCGCGCCTCGTGAGCCGCTCGAACCTGACGCGGCCGGTTGGCGCGGCTAGCGCCAGCCCTTTTCGCTCGCCGACCGACTGCAGCAGCAGATCTCCGTGGAGCGGCAGCACCGGTCCGGGCTGGCACTCCTGAAGGAACACGATGTCGCTGTCGAGTTCGGCCACTTCATGGAGCCGGCCGCTCACGGCGCCGGACCGGCAGTTCCATGTGGTGATGCGAAGTGTCTGCTCGCGCACGATGTGTCCCTATCATTTCATCCTCAACCACTTCACTCGCCGCGCGCGGCCTCCGGCTCAGCCGTGGACATCGTCTCAAGCGCGTGAGCGATGCGGCTGTGCATGTAGAGCAACGTCACGCGATCGCCGTCCTTCGCCAGGCCCTGCACGAAGCTCGTGAAGCGGGTCATGAAGGGCGGACCCAGCTTCCGCGCCAGACGCCCACGCGTGCGTTCATCGGCGTCGGGCAGCGTCGTCGCGATCCACGCGTCCGTCTGGTCCTTGTGGCCGAAGAAGGCGGACACGTCGAAGCGGAACGTCACAGACGTTCCGCAGGCGTGACACGTGGCGTCGAGTTCGTCGCACGGCTTCCCATCCATCGCGACCAGTCGCTGGACGCCGCTTTCAACCCGGTTGCCGCCACAGGCGCACTTGAGGTTGGCGATCAGCCAGCCTTCGGTGCCGATGTCGTATACCTTGAACTCGAGATTCCCGAACTCTGATTCCATCGACGAGTGCCTCCGTGTGTGCCGAACGCGGTGGGCGGAGCGGCAGTGCGCCGCAGCATACTGGGAACGTGCGACAGATCAGGTCGCAGGTGCAGGCGCTTGGGATCCTGGGGACCGGTGCCGATTTCGCGCACCAGGCCGAGGGCCACCAGCCCGGCGAGCCGCGTGCGCGTGGCGCGCGACGTGAGTCCGATGTGGTCGGCGATCTGTCAACGCGGCGTGATCGGCGATCCTGGCGCGATCCGCACCGCTGAACTCCGAAGCCGCTCGGAAGTCGGTCGCTTCCGAGTTGAGACAGGGCATGGCCCGTTCGTCGAACGTCTCGCCGCGCGCGAAGCGCTGCATCTCGGCGATAAGCGCGTCATCGGCCTGCCGGTTGGTGGAACCCACCCGCACGTAAGTCCCCGCCCGGACGCCGGCCCGGACAAGATGGTGGGGACGCGCAGGGCTGGGATGGACCTGGACCGCCACCACGTGGGTCTTGCGATAGGTCAGAATCTCGAGATTCGCTCTTTGGCGACGCCGCGAAGACGAGCGCGGTGCTGGCCCGGCTCGCGAAGCTGTCGCCGCGCGGGGCGGATGCGTTCCAGGCGTGCAACACAGGCGCGCACGAGTCGTTCGACGGAGACCTGGACGATCTGGTCCGCG
>JANLSF010000170.1:0-1591 GCA_031362285.1 Gemmatimonadota bacterium
CGGGTGGGCGAGGTGGTCGGTACGCCGGAATACATGAGCCCGGAGCAGGCGAGCGGCGTCGACGTGGACGGGCGCAGCGACCTGTACTCGCTGGGCCTCGTGGCCTGGTTCGCGCTCACCGGCCAGACCGCGGTGACCGCCGAGACGACGCAGAAGATCCTCGTGAAGCAGCTCACCGAGGCGCTGCCGCCGATGTCCTCGGCGCGCCCCGATCTCCCCGCGGCCCTCACGGCGACGGTGGATCGCTGCGTGGCCAAGGAGCCCGCAGCGCGTTTCGCCGATGGCGGTGCGCTGGCCGAGGCGCTGGAGGCGGCGCAGCGCTCGGCGCCGGAGATCCCGGTCCCGATGCGATTGCTGGCGCTCGAGTTGGGGACGGTGATGCAGGTGGCCTTCTTTGCCGGGCTGCTCTCGTTCTTCCTCCTCGCAAAGGCGAACGAGGAGGGCTTCGAGCACCTCGACAACCTCGTGCCGGTGGTGCTCCTGTTCGCGGTGGTGCTGACCCGGATGCTGCAGGTGATCATCGAGGTGTCCCGCGTCATGCAGCTGGGCTTCTCGCGCGAGGACGTGCCGCGCGGCCTGCGCGCCGTCGTCGATGAAGCGGGCAGCAGTCGAGCGGCCCGGAAGCTCGATCCGGTCATTCGCGAGCGGAGGCGACGCACGATCCGGCTGGTTGTCGTCCAGTTGGCGGCTGCCGCGATGCTCGTTGCCCTGGCGCTGGCGATGCGCGTGCCGCGCGGGATCGGCGGCTACCGCATGGGCCCCGGCACGGTCTCGCTGCTCTTCACGGGCCTTGCCCTCGTGGGCGTCTCGCTGGTGCTCGCCATCCGCAGCCCGTTTCGCATGCCGGCCGGGGAGCGGCTCTTCCGGGCCTTCTGGCTCGGCTGGCCCGGGTGGCTCGTCTTTGCGGTGGCTGCGCGACATGCGCGACAGGGCGCCAGCGCCGCGACGCCCCTTCGTGCGCACGCCGCGGCCCGCGCAATCGCGCCGATGCCTGCGACACCGGCCGGGACGGCCGTCGCCGCTCCGGGGGCCACCGACGCGGCGGCGGACCGACTGCGTGACCTCGAGGCTCGGCTCCTCGCCCTCGAGTCGCGTCGCGACGACGCCGCGGGTCGCTGAGCGCCGCGCGACGCCGCGCGGTCTTTACATCGCCTGTCCCCGGCACGACGTTCTGGAACGCACCATGCCGACCGCCGGATACTCGGGGACTCCCCTCGCAAAGAAGCTCGGCCTGACCCCCGGCATGCGCCTGCTGGTTCGCGGCGCGCCCCCGGCGTACGCGTCATGGATCGCGCCGGCGCCGGAGGGGCTCGTGCTGGCCCAGCGCGCGACGTCGCCGACCGCCGTGCACCTGTTCGTGACCGCTCGCACCGAGCTCCAGCGCCAGCTTGCCACGCTGCGATGCTCGCTCGTGGAGACCGGCTTCGTGTGGGTCTCGTGGCCCAAGAAGGCGGCCAAGGTGCCCACCGACGTCACCGAGGACGTGATTCGCGCGGTGGCCCTGCCGATGGGCTTCGTGGACGTGAAGGTGTGCGCCGTGAACGAGACCTGGTCGGGCCTCAAGCTGATGATCCGCGTCAGCGAGCGCGGC
>JANLSF010000178.1:0-6323 GCA_031362285.1 Gemmatimonadota bacterium
CGAGGTACAGGTAGAACCCGGCCGACACGACCGTGGCCAGCACGAGGATGATGGAGAGCTTGGTCTGGGGTGCCGACGCCTTGAGGGCCGCCTGCAGCACGTACCACTTGGCGAAGAATCCCATGCCACCCACGAGGGGGAAGCCGAGCAGGGCCAGCATGAACACCGCCATGGCCATGGCGAGTCCCGGACGCACCGTCCACAGCCCGGCGTAGTCCCCCACGTCGGTCGCCGCGTCGCTGCCGTTGTTCATCGCCACCACCACCGCGAAGGCGCCCAGCGTGGCCAGGGTGTACGCCACGAGGTAGAACACCACGGCCGCCGCGCCCTCCGGGGTCTGTGCCGTGACGGCCACGAGGAGGAAGCCGGCGTGGCCGATGCTCGAGTAGGCGAGCATGCGCTTCACGTTGCGCTGCTGCAGGGCGAACAGGTTGCCGACCACCATCGTGGCGGCCGCCAGCCACCAGAGCGCGAGGTGCCACTGCTCGGAGCCCGGGCCCACGGCCTCGAGGCACACGCGCAGGAGCGCCGCGAACGAGGCCGCCTTGACCGCGCAGGCCATGAAGCCGGAGTACGGGGCGGGCGCGCCGTCGTACACGTCGGGGGTCCACATGTGGAACGGCGCCGCGGCCAGCTTGAAGGCGAAGCCCACGAGGAGGAGCGCGAGCCCGATCAGCATCATCGGCTGCTCCGACACCGCCGGCGTCGCGAACCGCTCGCCGATGGTGATGAGGTTCGTGGAGCCGGTCGCGCCGTACACGAGGGCGATGCCGTACAGCAGGAAGGCGCTCGAGAAGGCGCCGAGCAGGAAGTACTTGAGCGACGCCTCGGCGCCGCGCGCGCTCCGCCGGTCGACGCCGGAGAGCACGTATACCGCCACCGACATCAGCTCGATGCCGAGGAACAGCAGCATCAGGTCGCGCGAGGCGGCGAGCAACATCATCCCCGACGCGCTCAGCACCGTGAGGACGTGCGTCTCCGGCGCGCGCAGGAGCATGCGGCTGTTGAAGTCCATCGAGATGGCGAGCGTCATCAACGTGGCCATGAGGATCACGCAGTCGATCGCCCACCGGAATCCGTCGACCGCGATGGGCCCGTTCTCCGCCGTGAAGCCCATGTTCCAGCTCCAGATGACGGCGGCCAGGCCCGCGACGCAGACGGCCATCGAGGCCCACGCGACCGACCGGCTGTGTCGGTCGCTCTCGGGACGCCAGACGGCCCACAGCAGCACGAGCATGCCGCCCCCCATGACGATCAGGTCGGGGAGGAAGGCGTGCATCAGCGCGGCAGGGTGGCTCAAGTTGAACGGGCGCACCTAGCGACCTCCAGGGACGGCGACAGCGGGACCGGCGACCACGGGAGCGGCCACGGGAGCGGCCGCGGCGGCGGCCGGAGCGACCGCGGAGGCGTTCACCCGGTCGACGAGACGCCGCGTGGCGGGCCGCATCCGCTCGAGGGCCCCGCCCGGGGCCACGCCGAACCAGAGGATGACGACGCCGATCACGACCATCATCCCCACTTCACGGCGGTTCAAGTCGGAGAGCGCGGTGTTCTCCGGGTTGTCGAGCGGGTTGAAGATGATCCGCTGGAGCGCCCAGAGGAGATAGGCGGCGCCCAGCACCACGCCCACGGTGGCGGCGGCGGCGAGGTACGGGAACACCTGGTACGTGCCGATGAGCACCAGGAACTCGCCGATGAATCCGTTGGTGAGCGGCACCCCGATGGAGCTCATGGCCACGAGGGCGAAGGCCGTGGAGAACATCGGCACGGTCCGCGCGATGCCCCCGTACGCGGCGATCTGCCGCGTGTGGGCCCGTTCGTAGATCATGCCGATGAGCAGGAAGAGCGCCCCCGACGACACCCCGTGCGCGATCGTGATCATCTGCGCCCCGAGCAGGCTCTGCTCGGTGAAGGCGAAGATGCCCAGCATCACGAAGCCCAGGTGGCTCACGGACGAGTAGGCCACGAGCTTCTTGATGTCGGTCTGGACCAGCGCCACGAGGGCCCCGTAGATCACGCCGATCACCGCCAGGGCGAGCATCGTGTACCGCACCGCCGGCAGGATCGCCACGGCCGGGAAGAACGGGATGGCGAACCGGAGGAAGCCGTAGGTCCCGAGCTTGAGCAGCACGCCGGCGAGGATCACGGAGCCCGCCGTCGGTGCCTCGACGTGCGCGTCGGGGAGCCAGGTGTGGAACGGGAAGATCGGCACCTTGATCGCGAAGGCGAGCGCGAACGCGCTGAACAGCCAGAGCGGCGCCGTCCCCGTGCGCGGCGCGACGCGCATGATCTCGTCGTACGCGAACGTCGTGCCGCCGGTGTAGCGCCAGAGCACGATGATCGCCACCAGCATCATCAGCGAGCCCATCAGGGTGTACAGGAAGAACTTGATGCTCGCGTAGATGCGCCGCTCCCCGCCCCACATCCCGATGATGAAGTAGATCGGGATGAGCATGATCTCCCACATCACGTAGAAGAGCAGCAGGTCGGTGGCGAGGAAGGTGCCGAGGATTCCCGTCTCGAGGAACAGGAAGAGCGCATAGTAGGTGCGCAGCTTGTGCCGCACCGACGTCCAGCCGCCGAGCAGCGCGACCGGCATCAGGAAGGTCGTCAGCAGCACCATCATCAGCGACAGGCCGTCCACCGCCACCGTGAAGCGCGAGCCCCAGTCGGTGAGCCACGGGAAGTCGATCGTGAACTGCCAGCCCGGCGCGCCCGGCTCGAACGCCCACCAGAGGCCGGTCGAGAGGACGAACTCGAGCACCATCACGCCGATCGCGATGTCGCGCGCGATCCGGCTCTCCGCGTATTCGCGATCATCCTGGTGCGCGGCCGGACGGGCCACCACCCAGATGATGATCGCCCCGAGCACCGGCAGCAGCAGGAGGGCCGGAAGGATCCATTGGTCGTAGTGCAGGGACTGCAGCAAGCCGCGCATCGGCAGGTGGACGGAGGGAGGGCTAGCGCGTGACGGGGGACGGGGCCGGCTGGGCCGACCCGGAGCGGATGGCGTGGACGAACCGTTCAGCGGGACCGTCGAGGCGGCGCAGGATCGCGCCGGGGGCGATGCCGATCCAGAGGATCGCGATGGCGAACGTGCCGAGCACGCCCAACTCGCGCCGGTTGAGGTCCTTCAGCGCCCGGTTCTCGGGGTTGTCGAGCGGGTTGAAGATCACGCGCTGGATCGCCCACAGGGCGTAGACGGCGCCGAGCACCACGCCGGTGGCCGCGATCACGGTCGACACCGGGTACCCGTCGAACGAGCCGAGGAGGACGAGGAACTCGCCCACGAAGCCGTTGGTCCCCGGCAGGCCGATGCCGGAGAGCGCGATGAGGGTGAGCAGCGTCGCCATCATCGGCACCACGCGCGCGATGCCACCGAAGTTCTCGATGCGCCCCGTCTTGCGCCGCTCGTGCATCATGCCGAGCGCGCACATCATGGCCGCACTCGTGATGCCGGTGTTGACCATCACGAGCAGGGCCCCCGACGCGCTCTGCGGCGTGAGGGCGAACAGCCCGAGGATGATGAAGCCCACGTGGCTGATCGACGAGTACGAGACGAGCTTCTTGAAGTCCGGCTGCACGAGGGCCACGAGCGCCCCGTACACGATGCCGATCACGCCCAGGCCGATGATCACGGCGCGGACCGTCGGGTCGAGCGCCGCCGCCGGGAAGAGCGGCATGGCGAACCGCACGATGCCGTACGCGCCCACCTTCACCGAGAGCGCCACGGCCGTCGTCGTCGGCGATTCGTGCTGCGCGTCGGGCAGCCAGGTGTGGAACGGGAACACCGCGGACTTGATCGCGAACGCCAGGAAGAAGGCCAGGAAGAGCCAGAGCTGCGCCGTGTCCGACATGGCCCCCGGCTGCTGCAGCGCCTCGATCGAGAAGCTGCCCTGCCCCGACGACAGCCACGCGGCGATGATCGCCACCAGCATGAGCAGCGACCCGATCATCGTCACGATGAAGTACCGCAGGCTCGCGCGCAGCCGCCCGCTCCCGCCCCAGATCCCGATGATGAAGTACATCGGGATCAGCATCAGCTCCCAGAACACGTAGAAGAGGAGCAGGTCGAGCGAGACGAACACCCCGATCACGCCGGTCATCAGCAGCAGCAGCAGGCTGTAGTAGCTGCGGATCTTCGTCGTCACCACGCGCCAGCTCGCGATCACCGCGAGCGGCATCAGGAGCGCCGTGAGCAGGATCATCACCGCCGAGAGGCCGTCCACCCCGATCGAGAACCGGGCCCCCCAGTCGGGAATCCACGGCAGGTCCACGCGCCCCTGGTAGCCGGGCACCGCCGGATCCACGTACCACCACAGGCCGAGCGCGACGAGCGCCTCGATGCTGAACGCCGTCAGCGTCAGGACGCGCACCTCGCGCCAGGGAGCGGCCTGCAACTCCTGCCCGGGAAGGGGCGAGCGTCCCACGAGGCGGATGATCGCCGCGCCGAGCAACGGGATGGCGAGCAGGGCGAGGAGCGCCCAGCTGCCGTAGTGGGCCCGGAGCAGCAGGTCGGACATCCGGCTATCCGAGGGTCATGACGCCAAGCAGGCCGAGCACGCCGAGCACGATCGCCCACGCGTAGTTCCCGACCAACCCCGATTGCGCACGGGCGCCCACCCACGCGATGCCCCGCGCCACGGTCGCGCTGCCGTTCACCATCAGGCCGTCGATCAGCCCGACGTCGATGCCGCGCCAGAGCAGCGTCCGCGACACCCGGATCACCGGATTCACGAGGACGGCCTGGATGACCTCGTCGACGAAGTACTTGCGCTCGAGCAGCCGGGCGAGTCCGCGCGACAGCGGCGCGGTCTCGGCCGTGGTGAGCTTGCCCGTCTTGAGCAGCACCATGGCGGTCGCGATCCCCGCGAGCGCCACGGCCACCGCGACGCCCACCAGCACGTGCTCGGTGGCCTCCCACTCGGCCCCGCGCGGGGCGCCGGCCATCAGGCGCGTGGCGGAGCCCACCACCGGCTCGAGCCAGCGTGCGAGTCCCTCGTGCGGGCCCCCCGGCATCCACTCCGGCAGGTTGAGCCAGCCGCCCGCGGCCGACAGCACCGCCAGCACCACCAGCGGGCCCGTCATGATCCACGGCGCCTCGTGCAGGTGCGGCTTGGCCGCGGCGGCGGTGCGGCTCTCGCCATGGAAGGTGTAGAGCATCATGCGCGTCATGTAGATCGCGGTCATGAACGCCGTCACCAGGCCCAGACCGTAGAAGAAGAGCAGGATCAGCCGCCCGCTCACGCCGAGCCAGTGGGCGTCGGCCAGCGGCGATCCGCCGGCGCGCAGGACCAGGGTGCTCAGCACCTCGTCCTTCGAGAAGAACCCGGAGAAGAACGGGACGCCGGCGATCGCCAGGGTCGCGATCCACATGCAGGCCCAGGTCCACGGCATCGGTCCGCGCAGTCCGCCCATGTTGCGCATGTCCTGCGCGTCCTCATGGTGCGCGTGCCCCTCGTGGTACGCCTCGTGCATGGCGTGGATGATCGAGCCCGAGCCGAGGAAGAGCAGCGCCTTGAAGAAGGCGTGCGTCACCAGGTGGAACACCCCCGTGGCGTACCCGCCCGCCCCGACGGCCACGAACATGTAGCCCAGCTGCGACACCGTGGAGTACGCCAGCACCTTCTTGATGTCCCACTGCTTGAGGCCGATGGTGGCCGCGAAGAACGCCGTGACGCCGCCCACGACGACCACCGTCAGCGACGCCACCGGCGAGAGCGCGAACAGGAACGAGCTGCGCGCGATCAGGTACACGCCGGCCGTCACCATCGTCGCGGCATGGATGAGCGCCGACACGGGGGTCGGGCCGGCCATCGCGTCGGGCAGCCAGATGTAGAGCGGCATCTGCGCGCTCTTGCCCGCGCAGCCGACGAACAGGAACAGGCAGATCGCCGTCACGATGCCGGAGCCGGCCGGGAGCGCCGCCGCCTTGGCGGCGACGCCGGCGAAGTCGAGTGAGCCGAGGTTGGCCCACAGCAGGAACATCGCGATCAGGAAGCCGAAGTCGCCGATCCGGTTCACGATGAACGCCTTCTTGCCCGCGTCGGCGTTGTTCGCGTCGGAGAACCAGAACCCGATCAGCAGGTACGAGCAGAGCCCCACGCCCTCCCACCCGACGAACAGCACGGGATAATTGGCGCCGAGCACCAGCACGAGCATGAAGAACACGAAAAGGTTCAGGTACGCGAAGTAGCGCGGGTACCCCGGATCATCCACCATGTAGCCGACGCTGAAGATATGGATCAGCGTGCCGACACCGGTGATGATCATGACCATCAACATCGAAAGCTGGTCGAGCTGGAAGGCGGCATCGATCTGGA
>JANLSF010000219.1:0-10865 GCA_031362285.1 Gemmatimonadota bacterium
GGACGCGGAACCTTGGCACGCGTCCTGCAATATCAAGAAGTGGCCCGCCGCCGTTCCGTAGGACGGAGAGTTCCAAAGACGGCGCGCGTGGCTTCAGTGGCCGGGTTCATCCCCGGACGCCAGCGCCCCGACCTCGAAAGAGGTCGGGGCGCTTCTTCGTTCATGGGGCACGCGTGTAGCTCGCGGCCCCGTCCTTGTTGAGCGCGGCAAAGAGCTCGGCCATGAAGCGGGCTTCCTCGAGTTCACTGGCGCCGCTGAAGTCGCCGGCCACCGTGCCGGAGAGCGCGCCCATCCAGCGGACGATGGCGCTCTCGCGCACGAAGCCGCGGGTCGTGCGGGAGATGGTGGTGGGACCGCCCTCGTTGTCGCGAAAGACGATGCGGAAGGTGGAGCCCTCGCGCTCGAAGGGGCGCTTGAGCGACGCGTTCATGAGGCGGGCGACGCCGAGCGGCAGTTGCCACTTGGGGGGGCGGGCGAAGTGCAGGTCCCAGCCGCGCTCGGTGGCCGAGTGCACGATGGTGAAGTCGGCGATGAGTTGGGAGAGGCCCACGGTGAACATGCCGACCTTGGCCTTGGTCTCGATGTCGAGTTCGAGGTCGTCGGGCATGGGGCGCGCGACGCCCTCGAAGGGGAGGAGTTCGCCCCGGTGCACGCGCCAGCGCATCTGCATGAGGCCGTTCTTCGAGTCGATGAAGAACCAGGTGGCGCCCGACTTCTCGCGCAGCACGAGGCGCCAACTCGCGCTGAGCAGGTAGCGTCGCATGAACGTGCTGAAGGCTGGCAGCGTGGCGGCGATGCGCTCGGGGTGGAGCGAGGTGGCGAGCAGCATGGACGACGAGCCATCGGCGAGCGGGAGGGCGCGCAGCGAGTCCATGTCCCACAGCCGACCAGCCGCGAGCGCGCTGGCGGGGAGTTCACGCGCGACCTGCGCCTTGAGGTCATGATCGGACTTCCCTTCGCCGGCCGCGAGGAGGGCGGTGAAGAGTCGCGCCATGTCGTCGGCGCGCACGGTGCCGATGGCGAAGTCGACGCGGGCGTCCCACTCCCAGTCCTTGTCGGCGGTGGGGCGGAGGGCGAGGGTGTGACGGGCGTCGGCGAGCGAGACGAGCGGGGGGACGGGCTGCCGCTCCTGCAGCGCGTAGCCGAAGGGGAGTTGCCGCCCGAGGGCGGTGAAGGTGGCGAGCGAGTCGGAGCGGGTGAGCCAGGCGCTGGTGTCGCGGAAGACGGCGGCGGGAGAGAGCCACCCCTTGGCGATCCTGGCGCGTGTGGCGGCGTAGCGCGGCGAGCGGTGGATGCCGTGGAACCGGTGGGTGAGGGCGGTGAACAGCTGGCCGGCATTGCGGGCGCGGTCCGCGTCGGCGGCCCCGAGTCCATCGAGGGCGGGGCGGCAGGCGGCGAGGGCGAGCAGGATGGCCGCAGCGAGGGGGCGCACGGGGGGTATTCCGGGGTTGAACGCGTGGGGGTACCCCGGTAAACTTATCGTTCTGCCGATACCTGTTGGTGCCGGCGGGGAAGGCCAACTGCCCCTTGGTGTAACTGGCAACACGCCTGACTCTGGATCAGGAGAGTCCTGGTTCGATCCCAGGAGGGGCAACTGAGGTAAGGCGAAGCCCGGCAATCACTTCGGTGAGTGCCGGGCCTTGTCGTTTCGAGCACGCACGCCAGCGTCGTAGACTAGTGAGCACCGCCTCGCCGCAACGCTGCGGTCGTCCGCTCGCGGCGCACTACGCCAGCGCCGTCAGCAACCGCTCGGCGCCGCCCTACGGCTTCCCGACCACGCCAATCGCCGCGATGGTCTCGCCCTTCCCCATGCTCGGCACGGGGCGCACGTAGAGCACGATCCCGTTGGCGGGCGAGGTGGCCACCTCGAGTTCCTTGCCGAGGTAGTCGGTCACATGACCGAGGCGCTGTCCCTTCTTCACGCGCTGGTCGCGCGCCACCTCGGGGTAGAAGACCCCCGTGTTGGCGGCGTTCACCGACAGCATCTCCGAGAGCCAGACGGGCTTCCGCACCGGCGTCACCTTCTGGTCGAGCATCTTGAGCTGCGCCATGGTCTTGAGCACGCCGCGCACGAGGGTGTCCACGTCGGCCTTGGTGGCGGTGCCGGCATAGCCCGCTTCCACCGTGAACGACGGCTTGCCGCGCGTGCTCGCGGTGTTCTCGAGGTAGCGCGACGCGGCGGGATCACTGGGGCGGTCGCGCGAGATCACCACATGGTCGAGGCCGAAGGCCAGCACGAGCGCTTGCGACGTCGCGTCCTGCTTGGCGTTGCCGGTCACGGTCCAGTAGCTGAACGGGCGCAGGCTCTCGTCCATGTCGCCCCCATGCATGTCGATCAGGTGGTCGGCGGGCTCCACGACCTCGCGCGTGATGGCCGCCGAGGCGCGTTCGGTCTGCGTGCCGAAGGCGTTGCCGGGATAGAAGCGGTTCATGTTCTTCCCGTCCACCGGATTCAGGTGCGGGGTCATCCGCTCGAACGACGGGATGTTGACCAGCGGGACGACGATCACGGTGCCGCGGATCCTGGTGGCGTCGAGCCGCTGGATGAGCTGCTCGGCGGCAATGATGGACGCGTACTCGGTGCCATGGGCGCCGGCGACGATGGCGAGCACCGGCCCCGGCCGCGCGCCGTGGAACACGGCTACGGGGATGTCGAGGGCGGCATCGGAGCCGGCGGGGATGGCGAGCACGCCGGTGGCCTTGGTGCCGCGGCTCGCGGTGGCGGTGCCGACCTTGAAGGTGGGGTGCGCGTCGGGTTGCTGGGCGGCGAGTGGTTGGGCGAGTGCCGCCTCGGCCGAACAGGCCAGAGCGAGCGTCATGGAACGTGCGAGGATTCGGCAGGACATGAGGTCTCGGCGCGGTGGCCAGGGAGAGAGTCGACGTGCGTGCGGCTACCGGCCGATGGCGAGGATGGTGAACGAGCCGGGGATCGGTGTCCCTTGCGGAGCGCGACCGCCGCCTGGCGGCGCTGCCGGTGCGGGGCCGCGTTCGACGCTCATCACGAAGAGGCGGTTCGTGAAGCCGTCGAGGGTGAGGGTGCGCGCGCCGAGCATGGTGTCGAGGTTCTGCGCGACCTCGAAGGTGGTCGGGCTCGTTTCGCGGACGACGGTCAGGGTGCCGTTGGAGTGCGAGCTGAACGCTTCCATCGTGGTCGGGTTGAAGGCGGCGCCGTCGGAGCCGCCGGCCAGGGGCAGCGTCGTGAAGACCTTCCCGTCGGTCGCACTGAGCACCACCATGACCGGTTTCGCGGGTTGCGATGTCATGTCGCGGGAGGCGCCGCAGGCGGCGAACAGCACCTGGTTTCGCGCGTCGAAGGCGAGCCCGTTGCACCGGCCCGCCGCCCCGATGGCGTAGTGCGCGGTGGCCTTCATGGTCGTCACGTCCACCACGGTCACGCTGCCCGGCACGTCCTGCATGACGACGTACAGCGTGCCCTTGCCGTCGGCAACGCCCTGCTCCGGCACGCCGCCCAGGTCGATGGTGCCGACGACGGTGCCGGTCTTCGCATCGATGACGATGGCGTTCCTGGTGGGATGGCTGAAGACGTAGACGCGGTCATTGAAGGCATCGAAGAGGATGCCGTCCGGCTGCGCCGCCCCCACGTCGATGGTCTTGATGAGGGCCAGCGTCTTCGTGTCGAACATCGACACCGGCTTGCTGCTCGAGAAGCCGTGCCCCGACCTGGAGTCCACGGCGACGCCGTTGCCGCCGGTGTTCGGAATTTCCCCCACCGGCGCGAGCGTCTCGAGGTCGAAGACGGTGATACGGCCGGCGACCGCGGGCCGAGCGGGAGTGGAGTCGGTGACCGGCGCGGCGCGCGATCCCCCGCGGGGGATGTAGAGACGGCGCGCGGCGACGTCGGCGTAGAGATAGTCCGTGCCGCCTTCGCCGCCGACGCGCGCACGGGTGAGCACGCGGTACGGCGCATCGCTCGCGGGTTGACGCGCCACGGCGGGGGCGGTGCAGCCGGCAATGCCGAGTGCGGCAACGAGCAGGAAGGGGCGCATGGGTCGTGTCCGAGCGTGAGGGTGGTCGCTGGCGAGACCGAGCCGTTCGTCTACACCTTGAGGCGGTCGATCATCGGTTGCGTGATGAGCACGATCCCCTTGTCGGTGCGCCTGAAGCGCGCGGCGTCGAGTGCGGCGTCCTCGCCCACGGCGAGCCCGGCCGGAATCTGCACGCCGCGGTCGATGACCACGTTCCGCAGGCGGGCCGACCGCCCGATGTCGGCGTAGGGGAGCACGACGGCGCCATCGAGGTAGGCGTACGAATGCACCTTCACCCCCGTGAAGAGCAGGGATTTGTGGGCGCGCGCGCCGGACACGATGCACCCGCCCGAGACGAGCGAGTTGAGGCAGACGCCGCGGCGGCCGTCCTCGTTGTGCACGAACTTGGCGGGCGGGGTGATCTCGCCGTAGGTCCAGATGGGCCAGTTGTGGTCGTAGAGGTCGAGCGACGGCAGCACGCTGGTGAGGTCCACGTTGGCCTCCCAGTAGGCGTCCACCGTGCCGGCGTCGCGCCAGTAGGCCTCGGCCTCGAGGTCGGCCTTCACGCACGAGGTGCTGAACCGGTGGGCCACCGCCTTGCCCGAGGTGACCACGTACGGAATGATGTCCTTGCCGAAGTCGCGGCTCGAGGTCGTGTCGGCGGCATCGCGCTTGAGCAAGTCGAAGAGGAAGGTGGTCTTGAAGACATAGATCCCCATGCTCGCGAGGGCCATGTCGGGATTACCGGGGATGCTTGGCGGGTCGGCCGGCTTCTCGACGAAGGCCACGATGCGGTCGGTCTCATCCACGTGCATGACGCCGAAGCCGGTGGCGTCGACGCGCTTGACCTCGAGGCACCCCACGGTGACGTCGGCGTTCTGGTCCACGTGCTGCTGCAGCATCAGCTCGTAGTCCATCTTGTAGACGTGATCCCCGGCGAGGATCACCATGTATTCGGGGCCGTACGCCTCGATGATGTCGAGGTTCTGGAAGACGGCGTCGGCGGTGCCGGCATACCACTCGGTCTCGGAGACGCGCTGGCTGGCCGGGAGGATGTCGAAGCTCTCGTTGCGTTCCGGGCGCAGGAAGTTCCAACCGCGCTGCAGGTGCCGGATGAGGCTGTGCGCCTTGTACTGCGTGGCCACGCCGATGCGGCGGATGCCGGAGTTGAGGGCGTTCGAGAGGGCGAAGTCGATGATGCGCGACTTCCCGCCGAAGTACACGGCCGGCTTGGCGCGGCGATCGGTGAGTTCGTACAAGCGGGAGCCGCGGCCTCCGGCCAGCACGTAGGCCATGGCGCTGCGTGCGAGCGTGCCGGGACGGCGTTGGGAGGGCATGCACGCAAGTCTGCGCACTGCGCGCCCGCGACGGAAGGGCCGGAATCACGTACATTGGCGTCCTGTCCCGTCGATCCGGGCTCCCACGCCATCCTCTCCAGCAGCCCCATTCGCCATGAACGTCCTCTTCATTGCCGCCGAGGTCGCTCCTCTCATGAAGACGGGCGGGTTGGCCGACGTGGCCGGTGCGCTGCCGCCGGCCCTCCGCGCACTGGGGCACGACGTGCGCGTGGTGATGCCACGGTTCCGGGCGCTGAGGGAGCGGGGGGTGCCGGTGGAGGGACCGATCGCGGCGGCCTTCCTGCCGGTGGGCGACCGGAACGAGGAGATGCGCGTCTGGCGGGCCGCGGGCGTGGACGTTCCCACCTATCTCCTGGACATTCCCGCCGCCTTCGAGCGCGAGGCCGTGTACGGCGAGTCCGACGACGACCGCCGCTACATCCTGTTCACCCGGGGGGCCTTGGCCCTGATGCAGCACCTGCGCGAGGTCGAGGGGTGGCTGAGCGACGTGGTGCACTGCCACGACTGGCACTCGGCGCTGGTCCCGGCCTACATGAAGTCGGTGCTGGCGTACACCTTCGGCCAGATCGCCACGGTGTTCACCATCCACAACCTCGCGTACCAAGGTCAGTTCAACCCGTTCACGCTCACGCTTTCGGGATTGGGCGAGGGAGGGCTGGTCGAGAACGGCATGGGGCAGGGGATCGCCGGCACGTTCAACTTCATGGGACGCGGCATTGCCGCGAGCGACGTGGTGAGCACGGTGAGTCCCACGTATGCCGGCGAGATCATGACCGCCGAATACGGGGAGCGGCTGGATGGGCTGCTGCGGTCTCGTCGAGCGCGCGTGGTGGGGATCCTGAACGGCATCGACGCCACGGCCTACGACCCGGCCACGGACCCGCACCTGAGCGCCAACTACGACGCCGCAGATCCGTCGGGCAAGGTCGCGTGCAAGCTGGCCCTGCAGCGAGAAGTCGGACTGGCCGAGGACGCCGGACGTCCGCTGCTCGGCATCGTGTCGCGCCTGGTCAGCCAGAAGGGGCTGGAGCTGCTCGACCGGGTGGTGCCATCGCTCATGCGCCAGACGAAGGCGCAGCTGGTGGTGCTGGGCTCGGGGGAGACGCACCTGGAGCACCTGTTCCGGCGGCGCGCGCACGACAACGCGGGGCGCGTGGCGGTGCGGATCGGCTTCGACGCCGCGCTGGCGCAGCGCATCTACGCCGGGAGTGACGCCTTCCTCATGCCCTCACGGTTCGAGCCGTGCGGCCTCGGCCAGATGATCGCGCTCCGGTACGGCACGGTGCCGATCGTGCGGGCCACGGGGGGCTTGAGCGACACCGTGCGCGAGGGGTTCGACGGCAACGGCTTTCGCTTCCACCCGTATGAGGCCCGTCACTTCGCCGACGCGATCGGTCGGGCGCTGAAGGCGTACCAGGATCGGGAGGGGTGGGCCGCGCTACGCGCGCGCGGCATGCGCGAGGACAACTCGTGGGCGCACGCGGCGCAGCAATACGTGGGGCTCTACGACTGGGCGCGTCGGGCGGCGCGGGGCCGGTAGGGCTCCGGGGAGTTCGCCGGCACAGCCACGCCGTCCGCCTTGTGGTCGTCGAGCCACTGGTTCGCCACGGGGAGGAAGTGCTGCGGATGAACGAGGTAGTCCACGTACTCGTCCGCCGCGAGCCGCGCGAAGGCGAACTTGCGGTCGTCGACCTTGAGGAACACGGCGGTGCGACCGTCGTCGCCGGGCCGCTCGAGCATCGAGGCGCCGATCAACAGGCAGGTGTGGTCATCGACACGGAACATGGGCGGCTCCAGCGCGACGGTGCGGGGTTGGCGTGGCACGGTCGATCATGCTCGATGACCGCACTCCGAGTGTACCGCCGTTCCGCCAGAATGCTGTAGGGAAATCCGCCACGCCGAGTCTTAACGGCGGTCGCCGGTCGATCTCGCGCCGCGCGGACCGCATTGGCGGGTCGGACGTCCGGCGGGACGAGCCGTGGTGCCGGCTCAGGTGGGGGTGGGCGCGGAGGGGTTGCGAACAGGCACGCGCACCCGCGCGACGGCTCCGCCGCCGTCGCGCGGCACGAGCTCGACGACGCCGCGCGAGCCGTACAGCCGCTCGAGTCGCGCGCGCAGGTTCGCAAGGGCGATGCCGGCGCCGGGCCGCACGGCCGAGACGGCCGGGGCGGCGTCGGGGGCGAGCCCCGCGCCATCGTCGCTCACGCTCAGCACCAGGTCGTCGCCCACGCGCACGGCTGCGATCTCCACACGGCCACCTCCGGTGCGACGCGTGATGCCATGCCGGATCGCGTTCTCGACGAGCGGCTGCAGGGTGAACGAGGGGACGCGCACCTCCTCGAGTCCGGGGGGCACCGACCAGACGACGGTGAGCCGGTCGGCGAAGCGCATCTGCTCGATCTCGAGGTAGCGCGACGTGAGTTCCAGTTCCTGCCGGAGCGAGGTTTCCTGGGCATCACCCGCGGCCAGCGTGGCTCGCAGCAGGTCCGCGAGGCGCACGGTCATGCGCTGGGCTGCCGGTGGGTCGCGGTCCACGAGCGACACCACCGCATTCAGCGCATTGAACAGGAAGTGCGGATTGAGCTGGGCGCGCAACGCCTGCAGGCGCGCACTGGCGAGGTCCTCGCCGAGGCGCGCCGTACGCAGCGACTCCTCGCGCCAGCGCTCGTGCCAGCGCAGGGCGGCGTGGGCGCCCACGACGGCGCAGTAGATGACGACGTGCGAGTCGCCGTTGTTGCGCATGCCGTAGGCGATGATGCTGGCCAGGTGGAGCGGCGGATGCACGGTGAGGGTGAAGAACTGCGAGACGCTGTCGATGACGAGGATCTGCGCGATCGTCACGAAGGCGCAGAACGGCACGTGCACCGCGAACGCCGCCGCGATGCGCCCCCGCTCGAACGGGAACCGCTCGGCGAGGCCGACGATGCCCAGCGACCAGAGGCCCCACGCGAGCCACATGGCGGCTTGCGACAGGAAGATGCCCGCGACGCCAAGGCCGGGGTTGTAGCGGGACGGCACGAACTGGAAGGCGAGCGTCGCGACGGCGGCCGGCACCAGCCAGAAGCCGACGAGCGCCGCGCGGTTCCGCCAGCGATCGGTCACGCGAGGCCGGCAAGGCGCGCCGTGACCATCTCGCGGCGGGTGCGGCTGATGCGGAGCTGCGTGCCGTCCTTCAGGATGAGCACCTGGTCGCCCCCGAACCAGGGCTGGAGTTCCTTGATGTAGTCGATGGCGACGATGACGCGGCGATGGATGCGCACGAACCGCGCCGGATCGAGGCGTTGTTCCACGTGCGCGAGCGTGTCGCGGATCGTGTGCGCCCCGGTGGCGGTGTGGAGATCCACGTAGTTGCCGTCGGAGGTCAGCCACCGGACATCGGCGGCCGGCACGAGGTACGTGCGCTCGCCAACCTTCACGAGGAAACGCTCGACGCGCGCTGGCGCGTTCGCGGGCGCGGCGGCGCTGCCGACGGCGGCCAGCAGCGCTCCGAGGCGTTGGGCTTCGCCGGCGAGCGTGGTGGCGGCATGGCGGCGCGCCAGGCGGTCCCAGGTGGCCTCGAACCGCTCGTCGTCGAACGGCTTGAGGAGGTAGTC
Organism: Gemmatimonadota bacterium; assembly: GCA_031362285.1. Lineage (GTDB taxonomy): Bacteria > Gemmatimonadota > Gemmatimonadetes > Gemmatimonadales > Gemmatimonadaceae > JACPPC01. Next base: position 8,938 of record JANLSF010000219.1, read on the forward strand.
CACCGCGGCCACGTCGAAGGCGCGCAGCGCGTGCGCATCGTAGGCCGTGACGAACACGGTGGGCGGCATCTGGCGCGCGCCCACCGACTCGACCACCGCAAAGCCATCGCGACCGGGCATCTGGATGTCGAGGAAGACGGCCTGCGGCGCGTTGGCGCGGATGCTCTCCACGGCCGCGTCCCCATCGGTGGCCTCGAGGACCTGCGCATGCGGCGCCGCGCGACGGATCAGCCGCACCAGTCGTTCGCGGGCGAGCGGTTCATCGTCCACCACGAGTATGCGGTCCATCGGCGTCTCGGAATGCGGGAGCGTGCGCACGGGAATGTAGCGCGGTCGGCGGATCACGACGAAGAGACAGCCGGAGCCCGAGTCCTGAGGCGGGCGATGGGACGACCCGTGCGTGGCGCGGGACGAAGCGCGGCGCCCGGCCGCGACTCGCGCCTCAGCTCAGGCCGGAGAGCTTCATGGCGCGCCGGTAGTTCACCGCGACCGTGTCGAACTTGAGGTGCAGTTCATCGGCGAGGTCGAAGGGCACCCGATCGGGGCGCTGCGACTCGACCACCCGCTGGTCCTGGCCGAAGATCACCCGCTCGAACTCCTGCAGCACCGACGCGGGCTGCTCGACGTTGTAGTTGCGTCCGATGGCGCAGAAGCCGCGGCACCGGTCGGCGGTCACCGGCTGCGACGCGAAGAGGTACACCATGCCCTGCGCACCGCCCCAGCCGAGCCGGAGCACGATGGTGTACGGCAGGTGCAGCTCGTACCGGCTGCGCCGTTCGGGGCGCTGCGCGTCCGGGTTGGAGATGATGGGAAAGTCGTCGCTGTTCGGGGCCTCGGGGCGCACCACCTCGTAGTGCACCACCATCCCTTCAATCCGCGCGGTGTGGGCGGGCACGACGGGGCGCGCCGGGTCGCCCAGCAAGCCGGGATGGACCCACGGGAAATGGCCGAAGTCGGTGAAGTTCTCGAGTTGCCGCGAGGCGTTGCAGTTCCAGTCGAACGGTCCGGTGGGCACGATCACCCAGTCGGGGGACTCGAGCTCGGGGATCGCGGGCAGCGCCTTGCTGGGCGCCTCGAGGGCGACCCAGATGAGGCCGAACTTCTCCTGGCAGTGGTAGCTGGCAATGCGCGCCTTGGGCGGCACGGCGGTCGGATCCTCGAGCTGCGGAATCCGCGTGCACGCCCCGGACGCATCGAAGCGCCAGCCGTGGTATGCGCAAACGATCTCGCAGCCTTCCACGCGCCCCAGCGACAGCGCGGTTCCCCGGTGGATGCAGACCTCGTTGAGCGCATGCACGGCGCCGTTCACGTCGCGCCAGACGACCACCGGTTCGCCGAGCAGCGTGGTGCCGTACGGCGCGCTGGTCAGCTCGTGACCGTAGGCGACGGGGTGCCAGAAGTGGCGCAGCGGGTCGGTCATGCGGTCCGGGCGGAGTTCACCAGACCAAGGTGGCGCTCAACCCGAGCGTGCGATAGCGGTAGGCGCCCACCACGGAACTGGCCGCGCTCGTGCTGATCTCCGCCGTGATCGCCACCTTGTTGCCGTTCTTCCACCGGCGGGCGAGCCGTCCGTCGAGATGGTATTCATCCTGCCACGGCTTGGCCGGGTCGATGGACTGGGTACCGAAGCCGGCGCCCACGGCGCCGGCCCACTGCTCGTTCTCGCGCTCCCAGCCGCCCTGCACCTCGAAGAGCGAGAACTGTCGCGGCGAGAAGTAGCCCGCCTGCTTGGTGTCGAACTGCATGTTGCGGGCGATCGCGCCCACCGAGAAGCGGGCCGGCAAGCGCTGCGAGGCGCGCAGCGTGGCGCCCACCCGGTGGTTGCCGTCGCTGTAGCTGGCCGTGTTGAGTCCAAGCGCGATGTTGAGTCCGCTACGTGGCGTGACGTCGCCGTTCAGTTCCATGGCGGTGATATCCACGGCCTTGGC
>JANLSF010000253.1:0-3995 GCA_031362285.1 Gemmatimonadota bacterium
CGCTTGGCGCGCTGCAGCGCGGCGCGCACGTCGGGTTCCTTGTCATCAGCGAGCGCGTCGAGTGCCTGCCGGGCCTCGGGGGCGCTCGCCTGCGCGAGCCCCTGAATGGCGGCCACGCGCAATGCCGTGGACTTGCGCCCGAAGATCACGCCGCCGGGCTTTGCACCCTCGATCAACTGCGCCAGCGCCTCGGGCGTGCCCATCCTCGCGAGCGCCACATGGAGCGCCGTCAGCACCTCGGCGTCCACTTCCTCCGCAATCGCGGCGAGGAGGCGTTCGGTGGCCCGCGGATGGCGCGTGGTACCGAGGGACACGGCGGCCTTGGCCCGCACGGGGGGCGCGGGATCGGTGAGCGCATCCTCGATGGCCCGCATCGCGCGCGGGGTGGGGAATCGCGCGATGGCCTGCACGGCCGAGCGACGCACGCGGTCATCGCTGTGCTGCGCGAGCCGGACGCAATTGTCGACCAGTTCCTTGGCGCGCAACTCGCCGGCCAGGTCGAGGCCGTTGCGGACCACGAACCAGCGCGGGTCATTGAGCAGCCAGTTGATCACGTCGCCGCTCGGGCGGAGCTGGACCAGGGTGTCGAACAGCAGGCGGCGTTCGGCACGCGACTCCGCGACGGGCAACCGATCCACCAGCAGCTTCGCGCCCACGTCGCCGGCGCCGCGGACGACTTCCAGCGCGAGGGCCGCGTCGTCGCCGCCGGCCGTGATGAGGGGAATCACGTGCTGCAGGAGCAGGCCACGTCCGAGCCGGCGGAGCCCGATGGTGAACATGCGGCGCGTGTCGTCCGTCGCGGCGCGGCTGCTCGCACGGTAGACCGGCGCGAGGATCTCGGCGATCCGGCGGCCGTCGCGACGCTCGGCCGCGCGCTCGGCATACGGGACCATCGCGTCGAGGAGGCGCGCGATCGCGCCCGGCGACTCGGTGGTCTCGAGCTCGGCGAGGAGTTCTTCAAGCGTCCCCGGCGCCCGCGGGGCCTCGTAGTCGTCCGTGATCGCGCGCATCCCCAGCGGGGTGGGGCGGAGGATGTCGGCCAGGCGCGGATCGGTGTCGTACGAGGCGGAGATGGCGCCGACGCCGATAATGGCGCGCGCGAACAGGTGGGCGGCGGCGCCCTGTTCAGGCTGCCGCGCCAGCTGCTCCGCCACGGCGAGGAGCTCCGCCGGGGACGCCCCCGGCTCGAGGGTGAGCGACGTGACGCCATGGCCACGAAGCTGGGCAGAAAGTTCGGGAACCCCCGTCCAGTGCGCCGGCACCCGTTCGTTGTTGGCGATCAGGTCGAGTTGCTGGGCGGCGACTGTCGTCGGCACGGCCGCGATGAGGGCCGTGAGCAGGGCACCCAGGGCCTGCTCGCGCTCGTGCGCGGGGCGCTCGAGGAGGAGCGCCGCGAGCAGGCGGGCCAGCTGTTCGGCGACGGCGAGGGCCGGGGTCACGATCGCGGCTGGTGGGTCTGAAGGGAGTGGAGCGGAGGGCACAGGATTCGAACCTGTAAGCGGGTTTCCCCGCGCCGGTTTTCAAGACCGGTGCAATAGCCGTTCTGCCAGCCCTCCCCATAACCCGGCAAAGTACGGGCAGAACGCGGGGGGCGATACGCCCCTTTCGCACGGTCGTGGGTAGAGAAACGAGGGCCATTCGTCCATTTTCCCACATTGCCGAAACGACGGCCTGCCTTCAAGTCGGGGCCGGGCCGGGGTTTGCCCGTGCTTGCCCCCCTCCACCGCCGCCCGCAGCCCCGTCCTGGTGACCTCCTCCCGCCTCGCACGCTCCCGATCCGGTTCGGCGCCCTCGACGCGCCCCTCCGGTCCCCGCGCGTGCTGCTCATCGGCGGATCGATCAACCAGACCTCGATGCTCCACCAGGTGGGAAAGGAGCTGGGGGACGCGGCGTGCGTGTACACCCCGTACTACACCGACGGCTACCTCGAAGTGTTGAACCGCATGGGGCTGCTGAACTTCACGGTGGCGGGCCACGGGGGACAGTTCCGCCTGAAGACGGACGCGTACCTGCGCGACCATGGCCTCCCGGTCGACGAGGGCGGGCGGCTCGAGGACTACGACCTGGTGGTGACCGGGTCCGACCTGATCATCCAGCGCAACATCCGCCACAAGCCGATCGTGCTCGTGCAGGAGGGGATGACGGATCCCGAGAACCTCGCCTACCACCTCGTCCGCTACCTGAAGCTGCCGCGCTGGATCGCGAGCACCTCCACCACGGGACTCTCGCTGGCGTACCGGAAGTTCTGCGTGGCCTCCGAGGGGTATCGCGACTTCTTCATCGAGAAGGGCGTCCCGGCGTCGAAGCTGGTGGTCACGGGCATTCCGAACTTCGACAACTGCGCCCTTCTCCGGCAGAACAGCCTGACCGACCGTGACTACGTGCTGGTCGCGACGTCGGACACGCGCGAGACGCTCAAGTTCGACAGCCGGCGGCGGTTCCTGCTCTGGGCGCAGGAGCGGGTGGCGGGACGCCGGGTGGTGTTCAAGCTGCACCCGAACGAGAATGCCGAGCGTGCCGCGCGGGAGATTCACGCGGTGTTCCCCGAGGCCCCGGTGACGCAGGTGGGCAACACGGAGCACATGATCGCCAATTGTGCCGCCCTCATCACGCAGTACTCCAGCGTCGTGTACGTGGGCCTCGCGCTGGGGAAGGAATGCCACTCGTACTACGACGTGGCGCAGCTGACGCGCATGACCCCGATGCAGAACGACGGCACGTCGGCGCGCCGCATCGCCGAAACCTGTCGGGCCGTGCTCGCGGAGGCCGCCGCGGATGCCGGCCGCGCGACGTGGCAGCGGGCGGCCTCGTGACGCGCGTGGTCACGGTGGTGCAGGCGCGCCTGGGTTCGACGCGCCTTCCGGGCAAGGTGCTCGAGGACCTCGGCGGGCGACCGGTGCTCGTGCGGATGCTCGAGCGGGTGCGGGCGGCGACGCTGGCCGGCACCGTGGTGCTGGCGACGACGACCGATGCGTCCGACGCGCCGATCGCCGAGCTGGGCGCGGCGGCGGGGGTGCCGGTGGTGCGCGGCCATCCCACCGACCTGCTCGACCGCCACGTGCAGGCGGCGCGCGCGTTCGGCGCCGAGGTCGTGGTCAAGATCCCGTCGGACTGCGTGTTGATCGGGCCCGAGGTGATCGACGAGGTGATCGGCGCGTACCTCGCCGCCCCGCGCGACTGGGACTACGTGTCGAACCTGCACCCCCCCACGCACCCCGACGGGAACGACGTGGAAGTGATGCCGATGGCGATGCTGGAGCGCGCGCATCGCGAGGCGACGCGGGCGATGGACCGCGAGCACACGACGCCCTGGTTCTGGGACCCGCCCGGGCGGTTCCGTTGCCTGAACGTGGCGTGGGGCGACGGGCGCGACCTGGCCCGGACGCACCGCGTGGTGCTCGACTACGCCGACGACCTGGCGCTGTTGCGTGCGGTGTTTGCCGGCGTGCAGGACCGGTGGCCGCAGCTGACCACCGCCGAGATCGCGGACTGGATGGACGCACACCCCGAGGCGATGCGCCTCAACGCGCAGTACAACGGGGTGAACTGGTACCGGCACCACCTCGACGAACTCACGGCCGTGACCTCGGCCGACACCCGAACGCCCACACCCGCATGAACACCGACGACCGCAAGCGGCTCGGCGCCCTCGCCCTCCGCGTCCGCGAGCATTGCATCCGCATGAGCACCGATGGCGGGTGCTTCCTCGGGGCCTCGCTCTCCTGTGCCGACCTGATCGTGCACCTGTACTCGCAGGTGCTGAAGGTGAGTCCGGCCACGCTGCAGGACCCGAGCCGGGACTACCTGCTGCTCTCCAAGGGGCACGACGTGCCGGCGTTGTACGGCACGCTGGCCGAGCTGGGCTACTTCCCCAAGGAGCGGCTGGCGAACCACCTCAAGCCGACCGACAAGATCTACTGGCATCCCAACCGGGCCATCCCGGGGGTCGAGTTCCACTCGGGCTCGCTGGGGCACCTGCTCTCGGTGAGCGCGGG
>JANLSF010000280.1:0-3232 GCA_031362285.1 Gemmatimonadota bacterium
CGCGAGCCGATCACCTGCACGTAGCCGGGCTTCCCCTCCTTCAGGTCCCACGCCTCGCCGCGCCCCACCATGTCGATGTTGATCTGCGACACGATCGAGTCGCGGTCCACGGTGGGGTGGTCGGTGAACCACTGCGAGCCGAACAGCCCGGCCTCCTCGCCGGTGTGCCACACGAACAGGATCGAGCGCGCCGGCTTCACCTTCATCGCCTGGATCGCCTCGGCCAGCTCGAGCACCGTCACCGTGCCGCTGCCGTCGTCGTCGGCGCCATTGTAGATCGAGTCGAGCCGAGCGGGACGGAGCTTCCGCACGCTGTCGAGCGCCGCCTTGAGCTGCGCCGCCTGGGCCTCGTTCAACCGCGGCCCCTGCTGATCCGCGCCCTGCGGGCGGAACAAGTGGTTGTACAGGAACAGCGAGTCGTGGTCCACCGCCGGCCCGTGCGTGCCGATGTGGTCGTTGTGCGCCCCCACGGCCACGATCTGCCCCTTGAGCTTGGGGTTCGAGCCCGGGATCATGCCGACCACGTTGCGCGCCGGGTTCGGGATCGGCGTCTCGGCGTACACGGGCGTGCCGCGGAGCGCGCCGCCCACCGTGCCCGGCTTGATCGAATCGAGCGGCATGTTGAACAGCTGCTGGCCCACCGCCGCCGTCACGTACAGGAACGCGGGCGCCGGCGGCGGCGTCTCACCGTCCTTCATCTCGGTGGTGCCCGCCTTCAACCCCTCGCGCACCTCGCCCGGAATCAGGTCGAGGCTCGGCACGAGGATCCCCACCGCCGAGCGGAAGCGCTGGTTCACGAGCCCGCGGTTGATCGTGCCGCCGGGAATCTGCGTCCCCTGGGCCGCACGCGCGTTCGGCCGCACCACCACCACCTTGCCCGCCACCTGTGCATCCGTCAGCAGCGAGGCCACGCCCCACGTGCCGGCGAAGATCGTCGGCACGCCGTCGATCGATCGCGTCCCCGCCCCCTGGTCGCGCGGCAGCAGGTCGGTCCACCAAGCGAGCGGGCCCGCCGGGCCGGCCATCGTCACCGTGACGTCGAGCGCGCGCGTCATCACCGGCAGCGTCTGGAAGTACGTCCCGTTGTCCCCCATCGGCACCAGCCCGATCTTCTTCACCTGCTCGGCCACCCACGAGGTGGCGCGCGTGTTCCCCTCGGTGCCGAACTCGCGGCCCGACATCGAATCGTCGGCGTACACGTACAGCCGCGACATCAGGTCCTTGGCCGTGATGGCGGCCGTGGTGGGCGAGGGCACGAGCTTGGCCGGGTTCTTGACCGGCGAGGCCGGGAGCGGGACTTGCGACGGCTGGGCGGACAGTGTGGTCGCCGTGGCGATGGCCAGGAGCGCCGCACGAATGGCAGGCTTCACAGGAGCGAACCTCCTCGAGGGGTACCGCAGACGGTGGGGCGCCAGACTGGCGCCGGACCATGACGCGGGGGCAAGCTATCAGGTCATCTGACAGCCCGCCTCCGTTCTACCGTTGCCTTCCCCCCAAGGTTTCAGGCCGCACATGAGCGCCGAATACGAGCATCTCCTCGTGGTGGACACCGATCGCGGCGTCCGGACGATCATCCTGAATCGCCCCGAGCGACTCAACGCGGTCAACCAGCGCCTCGCCGAGGAGCTGCCCGCCGCGATCGCCGCCGCGGCGTCCGACGACAGCGTGCGCGTGATCGTCATCGCCGGTGCCGGTCGTGGCTTCTGTGCCGGACTCGACCTGCAGAACCCCGCCCGCCCCGTCCCCACCACGCGCACGGAACGGCTCGACGACCTCGCGTGGGTGGGGCGCTGGGTGCTCGCCGTCACCGGGTGCGACAAGCCGGTGATCGCCGCGATGCACGGACCCGCTGCCGGCGCGGGCCTCGGGCTCGCCCTTTGCTGCGACATCCGCCTCGTGTCGAGCGACGCCAAGCTCACCACCGGGTACGTGCGGCGCGGACTCTCCCCCGATGCCGGCGTGAGCTGGTTCCTCCCGCGCCTCGTGGGGCACACTCGCGCCATGGAGCTGGTGCTGACGGCGCGCGACATCGACGCCACCGAGGCCCTCGCCATGGGGCTCGCCACCCACGTGTACGACGAGGAAAGCTTCCCCGACGCCGTGGCCAGCTACGCCGATCAGCTCGCCCTCGGCGCCCCGATCGCGATGGCCCTCGCCAAGCGGCTCCTGCTCGCCTCGAGCGAGACGCCGCTCGTGCCGCAACTCAAGCGCGAGCTCACCGGCATCATGCAGGCGTTCTCCACCAGGGACGTGGCCGAGGCCATGCAGGCCTTCGTGCAGAAGCGGCCGCCGACCTTCCGGGGCGAGTAGATGGCGTACGACCTGAAGTCGGTGAAGATGCCGCGTCTGGCCGGCGGCATGCTGGAGTTCGTGGTCGGACTTCTGGAGAACCCCTTCACCGGTGGACTGCTTGGCGGTCGCCTCGCGCACGACGCCGGCATCGACACGTTGCGCAACGCGAAGATCGACGACGCGCCCACCTTCGCTCCCACCTGCACCTTCCCGGGCCCGGCCATCGGCGCCACCGAGCGCGCCGACCTGGCCACCCTCCTCTCCCGCACAGCCGGGTGGGCCAAGCCCGCCGGCCTCGTGCTCCCCACCGTGGCCGACTACGCGGCGGCCTACCAAGGGGGGCGCACCACGCCGCTCGCGATGGCCGAGCGGCTGCTGACCCTGATCGACGAGAGCAACCGGGGCGCCACGCCGCTCAAGGCCTTCGTGGCCCTCGACGCCAACGACGTGCGCGCGCAGGCCAAGGCGAGCACGGCGCGGTGGGCCGCGGGCAAGTCGCTCGGCCCCCTCGATGGCGTGCCGGTGACCGTGAAGGACGAACTGGACGTGGCCGGCTACCGGACGCGCGTCGGCACGATGGCGCTGGGCCCCGAGACCGCCGCCGCCGATTGCGCCGCCGTGGCCGGGCTGCGGCGCGCCGGCGCGCTCATCGTCGGCAAGACCGTCATGCAGGAGATCGGCATGGGGGTGTTCGGCACCAACGCGCACGTCGGTGCGCCGCGCAACCCGATGAACCCCGCGCACCACACCGGCGGGTCCTCCAGCGGATCGGGTGCGGCCATGGGTGCGGGACTCGTGCCCATCAGCGTCGGCGCCGACGGCGGCGGCTCGGTGCGCATTCCCGCCGCCTTCTGCGGTGGCGTGGGACTCAAGGCCACCTTCGGGCGCGTGCCGGAGACCGGCGCAGCACCGCTCTGCTGGAGCGTGGCCTACATCGGCC
>JANLSF010000337.1:0-3679 GCA_031362285.1 Gemmatimonadota bacterium
CGACGCGCGCGACGTCGGCGCGCGCTGGCGGGGCGGGCCTGGCCTGCGCGGGGAGGTGAACCGCGACGGCGGCGAGGAGGGCGGCGTTCAAGACGAGTCGCATGGGCGTTGTCGGGAGGGAAGGCACGGCGGTAAGGATGCAGCGGCGACGGAAGCGTGTCCATGCCGCCGGCTGCATCGTGGCGTTAACCGCTGGCCGCTAGTTTGATGCCATGAAGCGCGCACCCGCCACGGTCCCGGATTGGGCGAAGGTCGAAGCCGAGACGATCGCCCACCTGCAGGCGCTCATCCGGATCGACACCGCCAATCCGCCCGGCAACGAGCTGCCGGCGGCGCAGTACCTCGCCACGCAGTTCCGCGCCGAGGGGATCGAGGTGCACCTGTACGAGCCGGCGCCAGGTCGTGGGGCGGTCGTGGCGCGCCTGACGGGGAACGGCGCGCAGCGTCCGGTGCTGATCATGGGGCACACCGACGTGGTGGGGGTGGAGCGCGCCGGCTGGAGCGTGGACCCGTTCGGCGGCGTGGTGAAGGACGGCTACCTCTACGGGCGCGGCGCCATCGACGACAAGGGGATGGTGACGGCCAACCTGATGACGATGCTGCTCCTCAAGCGGCATGTGGTGGACGCCGGCGGCACGCTGACGCGCGACGTGCTGTTCGTGGCGAATGCCGACGAGGAGGCCGGCGGCGACTTCGGCATGGGATGGCTGCTCGCGCACCATCCCGCGCTGCTCGCGGCCGAGTTCGCGCTGAACGAGGGCGGCCGAACGCGCATCGTGGCGGGGAAGCCCCTCTACGTGGCGGTGCAGAACACGGAGAAGGTGTCGCACCTCGTCACGGTCACCGCGCGAGGCCCGGGGGGGCATGCGGCGGTGCCGCTCGAGGGGAACGCGATCGCGCGGCTCGCACGCGCCCTCGCGGCGATCGCGGCGCACGAGGAGCCGCTCGTGGTCACGCCCACGGCGCGCGAGTTCTTCTCGCGGCTGGCCGACCGCTGGCCGAGGGCGCGCGAGGCGAAGGCGATGCGCGACGTGGCATCGCGGTCTGCGACGGTGCGCTCGCGCGGGGGGCGGGTGCTCTCGGAGACGCCGGTGTTCCGTGCGGTGCTCCGTGCCGGCGTGTCGCCCGTGTTCGTGCAGGGCGGCGTGCGCGCGAACGTGATTCCCACCGAGGCGGCAGCCACCCTAAACGTGCGCACCCTCCCGGGACAGCGGGTGGACCAGGTGGTGGCGCGGCTCAAGCGGGCGGTGGGCGACCGGTTGGTGCGCGTCGAGGTGACGGAGCGCGGCAGCGACGCGCCGGTGTCGGACTTCCGCTCGCCGATGTTCGAGGCGCTCACCGAGGCGACGGCGCGTCTCGACCCCCGCATGGTGGTGGTGCCCTACCTGAGCACCGGGGCCACGGACAGCGCGCGGCTCCGTGAGCTGGGGATGCAGGCGTTCGGCGTGCTGCCGTTCCCGATGACGATGGACGACGAAGAGCGCATGCACGGGCATGACGAGCGCGTGCCGCTCCGGAGCCTCGCCTTCGGGACGCGCCTGATCTACGAGACGATCGCGCGGGTCGCCCAACGAGGCTCGTCGCCGTGACCGGATGGGCTGTGGAAAGGTGACCGCGACGTGACTTGTGGTGGAAACACTCGTTTCCTCAAGCGCCGCAACTCCTGAACTGCTCTCGCCTTAACTGGCCTCGTCCAACGTTTCCGTGTAGCTTGGCATCGTGTCTCGCGCCTCGGTGCTCCACGGCAAGCGCTCCCGCCCGCTGGTGAGCGCGGACGAGCCAGCCCAGCAGGAACTCGGGGCGGTTCGGGAAATCGTGCACGCCTTCCTGACGGCTGACCAGCCGGCGGAAGTGTTCCAGTTCGCCATGGACCGGGTGCTCCCCCTCGTCGGCGCCGCCTTCGCCTCCGTCTATCTCGTGGACGGCGCCAGCGAGCTGATGCGGCTCGCGGCCGCCAGCAACTGGCCGGAACGGTACCAGCCGTGGCTGAGCGAGATGCGCGTGCGCGTGGGCTTCGGCCCCTCGGGCGAGGCGGTCAGCGAGCGTCGCCCGATCGAGATTCCCGACATTCTCGACGACCCCGCCCTCGAGGATTGGGCCGAGGTGGCGCAGGAGCTCGGATTCCGCGCGCTGGTCGCGCATCCGCTGCTCATTGGCCGCCAGGTGCTCGGCGCGGCCACCTTCTACTTCGCCGAGCCGGGCACGCCGACCCCGGAACGCCGCGCCCTGCTGCGCATGATCGCCGAGCAGCTGGCAGCCGCGGCGGAGAAGGCGGCGCTCACCGTGGAACTCTCGCGCGCGAAGGCCGCGCTGGCCGACGCCAACGAGGAGCTCGAGCAACAGTACGTGGCGGTGCACGAGGCCAGGCGGGTGAAGGAGGAGTTCCTCGCCAACATCTCGCACGAACTGCGCACGCCGCTCACCGCCGTGCTCGGCTACCTCGCGATCCTCGAGGACGAGGTGAGCGGCCCCCTGACGGCCGAGCAACGGAGCGACCTGGCGCAGGTGCGGATCGCCAGCGAACGGCTCGTGACGCTGGTGAACAACCTGCTCGAGCTGAACGCGTTGCAGCGCGGCACGCTGGCGGTGCACACGGGGGAGTTCGATGCCCGCGAGCCGCTGCACGACGCCATTGCGGGCACGCCCGGACGCGCCACGGACGTGATGCTCCGGGTGAACGAACCGGTGGACGCGTCGCTGGCCATGCGATCCGACCGGGAGAAGCTCACCCGCATCCTCGGCGAGCTGCTCGGCAACGCCTACAAGTTCACGCGGCGCGGAGAGGTCACCCTGTCGGTCTCGACGGCGGACGGTCGCAGCCGCTACATGGTGCAGGACACGGGCATCGGCATTCCGGCCGACGCGCAGGCGATGGTGTTCGACGAGTTTCGCCAGGCGGACGGGTCGGCCACGCGTCGCTATGGCGGCTCGGGGCTGGGCCTGGCCCTGGCGCGCCGGCTCGCCCGGTTGCTGGGCGGCGACATCGTCCTCGAGTCGGAGGAGGGCGCCGGCACTACGTTTATCCTCGAACTTCCGCTCGACTACGAGGAGCCCCGGCGCGCGCGCGCCGGCGGCCGCACCCCAGGGACCCCCCGATGAGCCTGTCGCCGCACCTCCAGAGCAATCGCACCATGCAGGTCGCCCGCACAGGCTTGGGGCCGGCCGAGGTACTCTCGGCCGCCAAGGCGTTCTTCGCGAGCGCGCAGAGCGTGTACGTGGCCTTCGTGGAGCGCGAGGGCCCGGGTCACGTGGTGCTGCGCGGCCAGGGCGGCGAGGAAGTGGTCGTCGCCGCGCGCCTGCACGAGGGGGCCACCGAAGTGACGGGGAGCAGCTACATGTTCGATGCGCAAGTGGCGCGCTTCCTGTCCACCCTGCCGGTGGCGGTCGCGCCATGAGCCGGGCCTTCCCCGACGTGCTGCGCACGCGCGGCGAGCCGATCGTGCTGGCCCCCGGTGCCCAGGCGCGCATGTCCGTGCGCGTGCAACTGCTCGAAGCGTGGACGGCCGTGCTGGTGGATGCGCCCGCCGACGAACCGGTGCTGGCGATCAAGGTGGCGGCGCTGGCGGCACTGGCCCCGGCCACGGATGTCGCGACCGACTACGTCGTGAAGCATCGCGGCGTCGAGATCTTCACGCATGCGATTCGAGGCGAGGTGGCCTGGCGGCGTGGACGCTGGATC
>JANLSF010000340.1:0-12025 GCA_031362285.1 Gemmatimonadota bacterium
GGTGGGGGAGACGCGAATCGAGGACCTGCAGACCCCGCTCGCGCTCGTCGCCGCGGACATTCTCACGCAGCAGGAAGTGGTCTTCCGGACCGGCCTGCTCTGGCAAGCGGTGATGGCGAGCCTCTCGATCCCAGGGGTTTATCCGGCGCTCTGGATCGGCGGGCACCTCGTCGTCGACGGCGGCGTCCTCAACCCGGTCCCGGTCAGCATCGCGGCGGAGATGGGAGCCGGCGTCGTCGTCGCCGTCAAGCTCGTGGGGGAGGCGGCGCCGCACACCGAGGTGGAGTCCGTCGCCGCGAAGGGGACGCCTCCCTCGATGCTCTCCGTGATCCTGCGGTCGATCGAGCTGATGCAGGGGCGCATCGTCTCGGAGGCCGCCGACGCGCGCGTGATTACGATCAACGGCAGTGGGTGATCATGGCCGCGCGCGAGATGGGGATCACGACCACCACCGAGGGTGGGTCCAACCTCACCATGAACCTCACCCTCATGCAGGACGGCTATCCCGGGCTCGAACACGCGATGCCGATCTTCCCCCTCATGAAGGACGTGGTGCAGCTCGAGGCGGCCAGCGGCATCACCTACACCCCGACGCTGATCGTCGGCTACGGGGGCCCCACCGGCCTCAACTACTGGCTCACGCACTACAACATCGACGAGGACCGGAAGCTGCGCCGCTTCACGCCGCACGAGGAGCTCGACTCGTGGAAGACCACGCAGTACTTCCGCGAGGACCAGTACATCTTCAAGGGACATGCCGCGCAGCTGGCCAAGATGGTGAACGCGGGCGGCCGCGTGGGGCTGGGCTCGCACGGCGAACTGCAGGGGCTCGGCGTGCACTGGGAGCTCTGGATGATGCAGTCCGGCGGGATGACCACGCACCAGGCGCTGCGCGCGGCCACGCTCCATGGCGCCGACGCCGTGGGACTGGGCCGAGACTTGGGCTCCCTCGAGGCCGGCAAACTCGCCGACCTGCAGGTGCTCGACCAGAACCCGCTCGAGGACATCCACAACACCAACACCATCCGCATGGTGATGAAGAACGGCCGTTTGTACGATGGCGACTCGCTGGACGAGGTGTGGCCGCGCACCAAGGCGCTGCCGCGCCAGTGGTGGTGGACCGAGGATCCGCCGGCGCCGGGCGAGGCGCGGCGGTAGGCGGAGCAACCGCGCGCATTGAACGCAACACCCATGAGGTAGCGCATGGCCTTCCGATACGGCATTCCGGTGACGACTTCGCTCCTGCTCCTGGCGCTCGCCTGCAACAAGGACGCCGCTCCCGCCAACACCGCCGCGCATGACGCAACCGCGGCCCCCGCTCCACGGACCGCGCCGTTCGGCAACCTCGGCGCCTACCATCGCGCCATCAAGACCGACAACGCGCAGGCGCAGGCCTTCTTCGACGAAGGGCTGAACCTGCTCTACGGCTTCAACCACGACGAGGCGGTGCGCTCCTTCGAGCGTGCCGCCGCGCTCGACCCCGCGTCGCCGATGCCGCACTGGGGCATGGCACTCGCCCTCGGCACCAACATCAACGACCCGGCCCCCGCGGATCGCCTGCGGAAGGCGTACGCGCACCTCGCGGAGGCGAACACGCGCGCCGCGCAGGGGAGCGCGGTCGAGCAGGGACTCGTGTCGGCGCTGGGTCAGCGCTACGTGGCCGACACCACCGGCGACCAGGCCGTGCGCGAGCAATCGTATGCGAACGCCATGGGGGCGCTCGCGAAGCGCTTCCCCGCCGACGCCGACGTGGCCACGCTCCACGCCGAGAGCATGATGAACCTGCATCCCTGGCGGCTCTACAAGGCCGACGGTTCCCCCGAGGCGTGGACGCCGCCGATCGTCGCCACGCTCGAACAGGTGCTCAAGACGTACCCGCAGCATCCGGGAGCCAACCACTACTACATCCACGCCGTCGAGGCGTCGACGGCACCGGATCGCGCAACCGCGTCGGCCGGACGACTCGAGACCCTCGTGCCGGGCGCGGGACACCTCGTCCACATGCCCGCGCACATCTACATCCGCACCGGACAATTCGTGAAGGCCGCCAAGAGCAACGCCGACGCCGCCGCGGTGGACGAGGCGTATTTCAAGGTGGCCGGCCCGCAGTCGTTCTACACGATGGGCTACTACTTCCACAACCTGCAGTTCGAGTCGGCGGCGGCCATGTATGGCGGCAACTTCGCCGAGGCGCGTCTCGCGGCGCAGCGGACGGCGAAGCAGGCCGACCCGATTGCCGACCAGATGGCGATGCTCGAGCCGTTCGCCGCGCAGGAGCTGTTCGTGCTCGTGCGCTTCGGCCGCTGGGACGACATCCTGGCCTCGAAGGCGCCGGCCCCCAAGGCCACGCGCACGCTGCAACTGGGCTTCCATCACTGGGCGCGCGGCGCCGCGCTCGCGGCCGCCGGCAAGCTGACCGACGCGCAAGCCGAACTCGCCGCGCTCATGCAGGTGGTGACCACGGTGCCGAAGGACGCGATGGTGGGGCCAGTGAATTGGGGCGGCGACGTGCTCGCGGTGGCACTGTCCGACCTCACCGGGCGCGTCGCGCAGGCGAAGGGCGACGGAGCCGGTGCCATCGCCGCCTTCACCGCCGCCGTGGCCGCCGAGGACAAGCTCGGCTACAACGAGCCCCCCGACTGGCTGCTGCCGGAGCGCGAACGCCTGGGCGTCGCGCTGCTGGCGGCGGGCCGGCCAGCCGACGCGGAGAAGGTGTTTCGGGCCGACCTCGTGAAGGTCGTGGGAAGTCCGCGCTCGCTCTACGGGCTCTGGAAGAGCCTCGAGGCGCAGCAGTCCGCGAACGCCGCCAAGGCGAAGCAGCAGTTCGAGTCCGCCTGGGCCGGAGCCGACGGAGTCCTCGGCGACGACCTGTACCCGCGCCGCTGACTTGGGCGATACCCTCACCCTGCACCGGGCACGCCGCATGATCGATCGCCGACGCTTCCTTTCCACCGTCGCGGCTGCCGGGGCTGCCGGGCTGGGCGCGCCCGTCACCGCACGGGCGGCGGACCCGCGACCGTCCGCCGACGATCCGCTCGGCGTGCGGCGCGACTTCCCCGTCGCGGCCGATCGGGTCTACCTCAACTCGGCCTACATCACGCCAGTGCCACGCGCGGTGGTGGACGTGGGCCGGGCGTTCATCGAGGCCAAGGCCACCCGTCCCATCCCGCTTGGCGACATGCTCGCCAAGGCCGACGTCGTGCGCGGGCAGTTCGCGCGGCTGGTGGGTGCCGGGGCTGACGAGATCGGCTTCCTCTTCGCCACCAGCGAAGGGGAGAACATCGTGGCCAACGCCCTCGACCTGGGCCCCGGGGACAACGTCGTCATCGACGAGCTGCACTACGAGACGGAGTTCGTCCTCTATCGCCACCTGGCGAAGACGCGCGGCGTGGAACTGCGCGTGGCCAAGGCGGTGGAGGGCGCGGTGCACCCGCGCGCCTTCGAGCCGCTCGTCGACCGGCGGACCCGGCTCGTCTCGATCTCGTGGGTCTCGCACGTGAACGGCTTCCGCCACGACGTGAGCGCCATCGCCGACCTCGCCCACGCCAACGGCGCGCTGCTCTATGCCGACGCGATCCAGGCCGTGGGCATGTTCCCCATCGACGTGCGCGCACAGGGGGTGGATGTCCTCTGCTGCGGCACCTACAAGTGGCTGCTCGGCGGCTTCGGCGTGGCGCCCTTCTACGTGCGCCGCGACCTGCTGGACCGGATCCGCCTCGACCGGTTTGGCGCGCTGCACGTGGAACGCGAGTTGCCGGACGGCCAGTTCGCGCTGTACCAGACGGCCAAGCGGTACGATTACGCCACGCTGCCGTTCGCCGAGGTCTACCAGCTGGGCGCCGGACTCACGTACCTCGAACGCGTCGGGGTCGACCGGATCGAGCGCCACACCGTGGCGCTGGCTCGCGCACTGCAGAGCGGGCTCGAGGCGCAGGGCCATCGGTTGCTCACGCCGCCAGGCAACGCGTCCTCCATCGTGACGTTCGTGTTGCGCGGAACGGTGGCCGACGCCCGGTCCGCCTTTGCCCGCGCGTCGATTGACGTGACCGTGCGCGAGGCCACGCGGCAGGTGCGCGTGTCGCCGGCGCTGTTCAACACCGACGACGATATCCGGCGGTTCCTCGAGGTGGCGCGCGCGTTGACCTGAGGCCCTGGACCGTGGGCCGGCTCGCGTCAGATCACGATGCGCGGCAGGCTCGGGCTCAGGTGCATCAGCACGTCGTACACCGACACCCCCGCGGCCGTGGCCAGGGTGTTGGGGTGCACCGCCTCGTCGTCGGGCCCGAGCAAGGTCACCACGTCGCCCACCTTCACGGTGGTCTCGGCACCCAGGTTCGCGATCGCGTGACTCGCGCTCACGGCGCCCACAACCGGGTACGCGCGTCCGCCAATGAGGACGCGCCCGCCGTTCACGGCCCGCCGCGGGTAGCCATCGGCGTGGCCCATCGGGATCGTCGCCACCCAGGTGGGCTCCGTAGCCGTGAAGCGGCGACCGTAGCTCACGGTGTCGCCCACGCGCATCCGCTCCACGCGCACCGCGCGCGCCTTGAGCCGGAACGCGGGGGTGAGCGTGGCGATCGTCCGTTCGCTGCCGTCGTCGGTGGGATAGGCCCCGAACAGCGAGATGCCGGGCCGGACCGCGTCGAGCAGCGTGTCCTTGTGATTGAACACCGCATGGGACGACGCCGCGTGCAGCGGCCCGGTGTGGATGCCGGCCGCCCGCGCCTCCACCGCCAGCGCCGAGAGCCGCCGAACCTGTTCGGTGTCGAACTCGCGGTCCTCGGTCAGCTCGGTGAGCATCCCGTCGATCGTCAGCTGCGGGGTGCGCGCGATCGCGCGCAGAACCGGAAGCGCGGAGTGATACGGCAGCCCCATGCGGCTCATGCCGGTATCGAGGTACAACTGGCCGCGCGCGGGACGCCCGGCCTTGACGACGGCGCGACTCACGCGGGCCCCGATGTCGGGGACGCAGAGGCTGAGCGTCACCCCCTGCCGCACGAGCGTCGCGCCGTCCGCCTCGTCGAAGATGGCGAGCAGGAGCACGGGCTTCCGGATGCCCGCCGCGCGCAGCGCCAGCGCCTCGGCCACCTTCACCACGCCGAAACCGCTCACCTCGCTTGCCGATTCGAGCGCCCGGGCGGCCTCCACGACGCCGACGCCATAGCCGTTGTTCTTGATGACCGCGGTGATCGGCCGGCCGCCGGCGAGTCGCGACAGGACGGCGGCATTGGCGCGCAGCGCCGCCGGGTACACCTCGATCCACGGCTCGAACCGTTCGGGGTCGGCGGCGAACCGCCGCCCGGCTGCGGGGAGCACGAGCGATGGCAGCGACGCGCCGATCATGGGCGTCAGGGCGACCGAGGCGAGAAAGGAGCGACGGGACTGGGTCATGGTACGGCTCGACGAGTGGGCGGGATCGACATCCCGTTGCGCATCGCCCTATGCTGTCGCGACGCTCGGAGTCCCGCAAGTCGGCCAACCGCCCTGCGCGCGCATCGCGTCGAACTGCACGAGCTTGCGCGCGCCGGCGTTCGACGGGATGTTCGCTGCGTGTCGGCCGTCCGGTCGTCGCGGCCCGCAGGCGCCTCGCATCCGTCGCCCGAGTCGCCCACCCTGCGTTCGCCCGGTGAATCGAATGCCACCGAATCCCGCATGTGCGCGCCGGCTGCGCGCCGCGGTGGCCGCCGCCGTCCCCCCCCTGCGGGCTTTGTGGGCGCCCGACTCCGCGCGCGCGCCGTCGCCCGGGAAGTGGTCGCCGCGACAGATCATCGGGCACCTCATCGACTCCGCGACGAACAACCATCAGCGATTCGTCCGCGGAGCCTTGCAGGAGGACCTGGTGTTTCCGGGATACGCACAGGAGCAGTGGGTGGCGCTCCAGCGCTATCAGGAGGCGGCCTGGTCGGACCTCGTGCTCCTGTGGAGCTCCTACAACCGGCACATCGCCACGGTGATGGCGGCAATTCCGGCCCATGATCGCGACCGCGTGCGCGCGCGCCACAACCTCCAGGAGATCGCCCTGAACCCGCCCGCGCGAGCGCCCGACGCGACGCTCGACTACTTCATGTCGGACTACGTGGTGCATCTCGAGATGCACCTGCGGCAGATCCTCGGCGCCGACTGGACGCCCGGAGAGCCGGCGTGATGCGTCGCGTGCTCCTCGCCGCCCTCGCCCTGTCGCTCCGCGTCTCGCCCGCCCTCGCCCAGGCGCTGTGGGAAACCCTGCCGCCCACGCCCACGCTGCCGCGGGCGACCTCGAGCGGCGTGGCCACCATCAACGGCGTGCGGATCTGGCACGCCGAGTTCGGCCAGGGGCCGCCGGTCATCCTGCTGCACGGCGGCCTCGCCAACTCCGCCTACCGGGGGCTGCAGGTGCGGGTGCTCCAGTCGCGTTATCGCGTGATCGTGATGGACAGCCGCGGTCACGGGCGCAGCACGCGCGACGCCTCGCCGTTCAGCTATCACGGCATGGCCGAGGACGTGGTCGCCCTCATGGGTCGGCTGAAGATTGCGCGGGCGGCCGTCGTGGGCTGGAGCGATGGCGCGATCATCGGCCTCGACCTCGCCATCCATCACCCCGACCGGCTGACCGCGCTCTTCGCCTTCGCCGCGAATTCCACGGTGGCGGGATCGGTCGATTCGGAGAGCCTCGGGAAGAACGCCGTGTTCACCGCCTACACGGCGCGGGCCGGCACCGAGTACCAGAAGGTGTCGCCCACGCCAACGGAGTTTGCCGGGTTCCTCGACCAGATGAGCAAGATGTGGGCGTCGCAACCCGACTTCTCCCTCGCGCAACTCGCTGCGATCCGCACCCCCACCTGGATCGTGGACGGCGACCGTGACGAGGTGATCCGGCGCGACAACACGGAACTCATGGCGGCCACGATCCCGGGCGCGGGACTGCTCATCCTGCCGCAGGTGAGCCACTTCGCCTTCCTGCAGGATCCGCGGCAGTTCAACGAGGAACTGTTGCGCTTCCTGCAGCGGTCGCTTGGCGAGGGGCGCTGAACGGGAGTCGGATCTGACCTGCGGGCCGGTCGGTGCGAACGAGGGACTCGCGCGCTTGTCTTCGCGAACGCGTCGCGCCAGACTCCGCCCATGCCTGACGCCACCCCCCGCGCACAGCCGTTGCCGTCCGACGTGGTGCAGTATCGCCTCCCCGGCGGGTGGACGGTGCTGGCGGGCAGGACCGACGACGCCAACGAGTTCGTGAGCCTCAAGCTGGCCCGCGCGAAGGACCTCTGGTTCCACATCCACGGCATGAGTGGCAGCCATGTGCTCCTGCGCGCCCGCGAGGGAGCGGCGCCGGACCGCGCCACGATCGAGTGCGCCGCCGGCATCGCGGCCTACCACAGCAAGGCGCGATCCGCGGGCACGGTGAGCGTGTCGTGCACCGAGGCGCGCAACGTCTCCAAGCCACGGGGCGCCAAGCGGGGCACGGTGACGATCAAGCAGGAGAAGATGCTCAAGGTGCGCCCCATGACGGCCGAGGCGCTCGCGCCGCTCAAGCGTGCCCCTGGCGACGACGAAGACGCCGGGTAGCGCCGGATTCGAGCGACGCTACTTCCGCCTGGGCGGCACCCGCTCGAACGCGAGAATCCTCGTCACGAACGAGGCCGGGAGCGGCAGGCTGCCGCTCCGGTCGGGGCGCGCCGTGACCTGCGTGACCACGCCGTCGGTGAGCAACGCGTCGCCGCGGAAGATGGCCAGATGAAACGTCACCGACGTGCGGCCCAGCTGCTCCACGCGGACACCGATGTCCAGCTCGTCGTCGAAGACCGCGCTGGCGCGGAAGTTCGCCTGCGCGTGCACGGCGAACAGGTCCGCCCCCTCGGCGTGCAGGCTGCCCGGCAGCGGCAGTCCGATGGCACGCAGGTACTCCCCCGTGGCGAGGTCGAAGTAGGCGAAGTAGTTGGGATTGAACACGATCCCCTGCGGATCGAGTTCGGCCCAGCGCACGCGCAACGAATGCAGGAAGGTGAAATCGGAGCGAACGGGGAGCGCGTGGGTCATGGGCGACAAGTTGCTGCGCGGGGACGCCGCTTGGCAGAGGCGAGCGCGGGCGCCACCTTCTGCGGACCCGCCGTCGCCCCTCGTTCACGGCTGCCACGCCCACCCTCTGCCCACGTCCCATGCCGACCGTCGAACACCGCCTCGCTGCCTTGGGACTCGTGCTGCCTCCGCCCGGCCAGGCGCCGCCCGGGGTGGTGCTCCCCTTCCGCGCCGTGCGCATCGTCGGCACGCGGGCGCTGATTTCGGGGCACGGCCCGCAGCACCCGGACGGCACGGAGGCCATGCCACTCGGCAAGGTCGGGCGCGACCTCAGCGTGGAGCAGGGCTACCTGGCGGCGCGCTACACGGCGCTCTCGATGCTCGGCAGCCTCAAGCGCGCCCTTGGGCAGTTCGACCGGATCGCCCACTGGAACCTGATCTTCGGCATGGTGAACAGTGCACCGGGGTTCAACCAGCAGCCGAGCGTGATCAACGGGGCGTCAGACCTGATCCTCGAGCTGTTCGGCCCCGAGGTCGGCGCGCATGCCCGCAGTGCCGTGGGAATGGCGGAACTGCCGTGGGACATCCCGGTGGAGATCGAGGGGGAAGTGGAACTGCACGCGCCCTGACCGTGGGCGCGTGCGTCGCGCGGCCGCCGGCCGGCGCTACGGCTGCGTCGTCGCCAGCTTCGAGAGCCGGTACAGCGTGACCGCGGCGCGCTTGGCCCGCACCGACATCGACTTCAGGTCGGCTGTCTCCTGCGGCGAGTGATCATCGTGTCCGGCGAGTCCGACGCCGTCGATGATCATCGGCACGATGCCGGCCACGAACGACACGTCGGCTGCGCCGGCCTTGCTCGGATCCACCGGTTGGACCGCACCGAGCCCGAGATCGCGGCTGGCCTGGTCGTGCAGGGCGAGGAGGCGGCGATTCCCGTCGGTCGGGGCCATGGGCGGGTAGCCGTCGTCGAAGGTGATGGTGGCGGTGGTGTGGCCAAGGTTGGCCGCCACGATCGCCTTCATCGTGGCCTTGGTGCGCGCGAGTTGTTCCGGCGAGAGGGTCCGCAGGTCGCCCTGCACCGTCATCCGTTCGGCCACGATGTTGTTCTTCCCCTCGGCGGTCCCCGTGTTGGCCACCGCGTCGAGGGTCACGCGCGCGCCACCGAGGGCCACCCCCGGATTGAACGTGAGGTACGCCTCCTTCGACAGCCGCGTGCGGAAGGCGTCGAGGATGCGCGCGCTCTCGAAGATGGCGCCGTAGCCGATCGAGTCCTTGAAGATCTGCGAGGAGTGCGCGGCCTCGCCGGTCACGTCGAGGCGCCACGATGCGGCGCCACGACGCGCGATGACCCCGGTGCGGAGGTCGCCGGCGCCGTCCTCGAAGCCGATGGCGGCCGCAGCCCCGCGCGCCGCCTCGATCAACGCGCGCCGCGCGAGCGCCTGCGGCTCGCCGGCGTGCTCCTCGTCGCCGTGCATCACCACGGTCACGTTCATCTGGTCGAGCACCCCGGCCGCCTTGAGCGCCTCGAGGGCGAGGAGCATGATGACGTCGCCCCCCTTCATGTCGATGATGCCGGGACCGCGCGCGGTCGAGTCGGCGAGCTTCTCCATCTTCTGGAAGGGGCTCGTCGGCTCGAACACGGTGTCGAGGTGCCCGATGAGCAGCAGCTTGGGTCCCTTGGCGGGATGCTCGGCGATCAGGTGCCCGGCGCGACCGTAGGGAGCGCCGTCCTCCCAGCGGGTGCGGAAGCCGAGCACGTCGAGGCGCGCGCGCAGGATGTCGCCCACCAGGCGCACGCCGGAAAAGTTCATCGTGCCGCTGTTGATGTTCACGAGGCGCTCGAGCAGCGCGATCGCCTCGGCGGTGCGCGCGTCCACGGCCCGCGCGATGGCACGCTCGGCGGCCGTGAGCGAGTCGGGGCGCGTGCGCGTGGCGCCGGGCGACGCCGCCGAGGTGGCCAGGAGCAGGGCGACGAGGCTGGGCAGCGCGAGCATGCGGGGGATTCCAGGGTCGGGGGGCGAGACGGTCGTGCCCGGGAAAGGTCATGCCGAGCGCGAGCCGCTGGCAAGCGCGTGCCACGCGATTCCCTCGCGCGGCTGGCGACACGCCCCCACACGGGCCAACGTTCCCGTTCGTCGGCCCTGCCCCGTGTCCGCCCCGCGCGGACGCCGCCCCGTCCTCGTCGTTCCGCCACCCGCCATGCGCCCCAAGGTCACCCTCCGCATCACGCCCGAGGCCCGCACGAAGGCCGTCGCCCTGCTCCGCCAGTACGCCGCCGACAACCTCGAGGAACCGATCGGCGACCTCAAGGCGACGCTGCTGCTCGACTTCGTGCTGGAGGAGATCGGCCCGACGCTGTACAACCAGGGCGTGGCCGACGCGCAGGCCTTCATGGCGGAGCGCGTGGTCGACCTCGAGGCGACGTGCCACCACGCCGAGTTCCCGTCGTGGGGCAAGACGAAGCGCTGAGCCCGGGGAACGCCCGCGCCATCCGCCACGCGGCGGCTAAGCTTCGGCCATGATGGTGCCCTCCTCCACCGATGTGCTGATCTGCGGCGCCGGGATCGCCGGGATCGCCACCGCGCACGCGCTCGCGGTGGGTCATGGCATCCGGCGCGTCCTGCTGGTGGACGAGCGGGCGCCGCTCACCCTCACCAGCGACAAGTCCACCGAGGCGTACCGCAACTGGTGGCCCGGCCCCGACGCGGCCATGGTCCAGTTCATGAACCGCAGCATCGACCGGCTCGAGCAGTGGGCGGATGCGACGGGCAACCGGTTCCAGCTCAACCGGCGCGGCTACGTCTACGCCACGGCCGACGCGGATCGCGCGGCGGCGCAGGAGCGCGAGGCGGCCATCGCGTCGGCCCAGGGCGCGGGGGAGGTGCGCACCTATCGGTCGATCGCCGACGCGACCGCCTACCAGCCCAGCGCCCATCGCGGGTTTGCCGCGCACCCGGACGGCGCCGACCTGTTCCTCGACCCGCTCGCCATCCGGTTGCACTTCCCGTGGCTCGCGGCCGACATCGTGGCCGTGCTGCACGCGCGCCGATGCGGGTGGATGAGCGGGCAGCAATTGGGCATGTACCTCCTCGAAGAGGCCCGCGCCGCCGGCGTGACGCTGGTCAACGCCCGCGTGACCGCGGTGGACACCACGGGCGGTCGCGTGAGCGGGGCCACCCTCGCCGGCGCCGACGGCACCACGCAGCGCGTGGCGACGCCGGTGTTCGTGAACGCGGCGGGCCCGTTCGCGCGCGAGACCTCGCGGCTGCACGGCGTGGAGCTGCCGCTCTTCTCGGAGCTCCACCTCAAGGTCGCCTTCGAGGACACGCTCGGGGTGGTGGACCGGAACACCGGCCTCGTGATCCTCGACGACGCGCAGACGCTGGACTGGGACGCCGACGTGCGCGACGCGCTCGCGGCGGAACCCGGGACGCGCTCGCTCACCGAACGCATGCCGACCGGGGTCCACCTGCGTCCCGAGGGCTACGGCCCGAGCCGGACCGTGCTCATGCTCTGGGACTATCACTCCGCGCACCGCTACGAGGCCGCCGCGCTGCCATTGCCCGAGGACGCGCTCTATCCCGAAGTGGTGATGCGCGGCATGGTCCGCCTCGCGCCCGCGCTCGCACCCTACCTCGACCGGTTGCCGCCCATGACGGTGGACGGCGGCTACTACACGAAGACGGCGGAGAACCGCCCGCTCATCGGCCCGCTGCCGGTCAGCGGCGCCTTCGTGAACGCGGCACATTCCGGATTCGGGCTGATGGCGGCGCCGGCCGCCGGGGAACTGGTGGCGGCGCACATCACCGGCAGCGTGCTGCCTCCGTACGCACCCGCCTTCCTGCTCTCGCGCTACGATGATCCCGCGTACGCCGAGCGGCTCGCCGACTGGGGATCCACGGGACAGCTGTGAGGGAGGACCTGCACATGTGGCACACGGTTCGGCGAGCGATGATCCTGCTGCCCGCCCTCGTCACGGCGATGGCGGCCGCCCCCGCGGGCGCCCAGTCGCGCGCGGCTGCGGACGCGCGGC
>JANLSF010000384.1:0-1549 GCA_031362285.1 Gemmatimonadota bacterium
AGCGCGCGCGCAGCCAGAGATGATGCTCGGAGGTGGCGCATGACCCCCGTCACGCACGACGCCACGGGACCGCACGCGGCCGACCCGATCTGTCCCGCGCCGCCGGCGGACGACGAATACTCAGCCGTCGAGGGCTACGGCATCGCCGAGGCGATCCGCGAGCTGTCGCGCCCACAGACGGCGCTGCTCTCCGATGCCGACCGCATCCGGCTGATCGCGCACCTCGCCCGCGAGGGCGCGCACGTCACCCCCGACGTTGAGCACCTCGCCGCCTACAAGGACATCCTCGTCATCGTGCGCCGCACGGAGGCCGTATGACTGTCGCGCTAGTCCGCACGGACGCCGTGCCGCAAGAGATTCATCCGCTCCACGTGGCGCTCGAGCCGTGGCACGCGCAGATCGCCGCCATGCTGCCTGCCGACGTGCCGGTCCAGCGCGTGATCCAGGAGCTCATCGTCGCCGGCGTGAAGAACCCCACCCTCGTCACCGCGATCAAGGCGGCCCCGGCCAGCGCCGTTGCGGCGATCGCCGAGGCGATCCAGACCGGGCTCGTCATCGGCAAAACCGTCTACCTCGTGCCGTTCAAGAACAGCCGCAACAACTCGTACGATTTCACCGTCATGGCGAGCTACCAGGGCTACCTCGAGCTCATGGACGCGTCGGGGATGCCCTCCGAGGGTGCGGTCGTCTGGGATTGCGACACGTTCAAGTTCGCGCTCGGCTCATCGCCGTTCGTCGAGCACGTGCCGGGACCGGCGTCGCGGCGCACGCAGGTCGTCGCCGCCTACGCCATCGGTCACCGCCGGCGCGGCGTCCCGCCCCTCGTGAAGGTGGTCCAGCGCGAGGAGATCGAGGCCGTGCGCGCGAAGAGCAAGGAATGGAACCCCACGAAGGTGGGCCCGCTGGAGAAGGTGCCGTGGTACGCGACGAAGACGGCGATCCGGCGCCTCGCGAGCCAGGGCCCGAAGAACCCACGGCTCGCCGCACTTCTCGTTCGCGAGGAGCCGGACTTCGGCGAGATCTCGGCGACGGCGACGATCGCGGATGAGCCCACCGCCGCCGCGACGGCCGATCCCGACACCGGAGCCGTGGCCGCGCTCGATGACGGGCTCACCCTGGCGGAGGCCGAGAATGTCACCGTCAACAAGCGCGC
Organism: Gemmatimonadota bacterium; assembly: GCA_031362285.1. Classification (GTDB taxonomy): domain Bacteria; phylum Gemmatimonadota; class Gemmatimonadetes; order Gemmatimonadales; family Gemmatimonadaceae; genus JACPPC01. The sequence goes on from JANLSF010000384.1 coordinate 1,154, forward strand.
GCTCGGCCAGATGCGGAACTCGGGGCTGACGGCGAGCCTCGCCTGGGCGCGCGAGAAGCTGGACGCGAGCGACGGCGGCGACGACAGCCGCCTCGTGCGCATCGCCGCCGCGTGCACGATGCTGCTCGCCGCGCGCGAGGCCGGCACGTTGGTCGAGCCGCGCAAGACCGCGAAGCCTGCCGCGGCGTCCCCGCCGCCAATTGCGCCTACCGCCGTCGCCGCACCGGCGCCGGACGACGATCTTCCATTCTGAGGCACCCATGCTGATCACGTTCCTGCAGCCTGACGAGCAGATCATCCGTCAGGCGATCGAGCTCCACCAGAAGCTGCTCGAGGCCGCAAAGAAGGCCCTCATGCAGCTCGACCTGTCGACCCTGCACGCGGACACGGACCACA
>JANLSF010000385.1:0-2430 GCA_031362285.1 Gemmatimonadota bacterium
GCGGTGCCGACGGGGGGGTGGTCATCTGCATGGAGAGACGCGACTACTTCCGACGGCGCTTCACCAAGAGGACGCCGATGAGCCCGGTGCCGAGGAGCGCCATCGAGGCCGGCTCCGGCACGGCAGACGTGGGTGGATCGATCGTGCCGGCAAGCCAACCGCCGATGTTCGAGCAGAACTGCTGGTTGTCCGCCTGGTTGATGTAGTTGTCGTCGCACAGGTTGACGTCGAGAATGAACAGGGCGTTGTCCGTCGGGCCGAATAGCCCGGCCACGCCGGTGTTGAACAGGCTCGTGCCGCCCCCGAACGAGGTGAAGGCGCCGCCCGCGGGGTAGTACACCGAGGACACGCCGCTGGTCAGCCCGCTCGTGGTCACCGGTGTCGCGTTGCCCGTGTACGAACCGCCGACCGTGGCGCCGACGAGCGAGGCGACGCTGTTGTTCCAGTTCTGCCATGCGCTGTTCTCGCCGAAGACGTACATGCGACCGCCCGCACCGAGGAACGAGGTGATCTCGGTCTTCTCCGCCGCGCTCAGCACCCAGGGCGCATCCGGCAGGTTGGGCAGCGTGAGCATCAGGGCGTTGTAGCCGGCCAACGAGCCCGCACCCACGGCGCTGGTCTGGTAGATGTTCGATGCCCCGAAGCTCGTGTTGAAGATTCCGGTGAACGTGTTCCAGGAGTAGTTGCCGTAGCCGTAGCCGAGGTACGCGCTTGGCTGGCGGACCAGCATCTTCGGTTGGGCGGCAGCCACGGCGGACGCCGTGGTCAGTGCAGTGAGAGCCAGGAGCAGGCGGCGCATGGGAGTCCCTCGGCAGTGCGGGTAGGTCGGACGCAATGAGGCTACCACCTCAAGCCGGGGCAAGAAGCGTGCCGACTCGACGATCACGCGCGCACAACCCGTGATGCAGCAAGCGTCACGCTCGGCGGGTGGCTCATCGCGGGCGGCGCGCGCGCGTGGCGTCAGCTGTGAAAGTGTCGCGGCGGCGATGCGACACCGCCGAGTCGGCGTGCGGAGAATCCCTCACGCGTCACGCCGGCTCTGTCAGGGAGTCACCCGCTCTCCGTCTACCGCGCGCTGCGCAGCACGCTGTAGGTCCCCTCGATCTTCTCCACGTAGCCGAGCGTCTCCTCGTGTCGCCAGTTGCGCACCTTCGACGCGACCTGCGCGATGTTCCCCCAGTGCGTGGCATCGAGGTTGGACGCTTTCGCGACTCCGACGGCGCGAAAGATGGTGCCCTCGCCGGCGTTGTAACTCGCGAAGGTGAACCGCGGGCGCTCGACGTCGTCCACGCGCGACGTCCAGAGCACCCACAGGTCGCGGTCGTGCAGCAGGCCGGCGGCGATGTTGGCTTCCGGGCTGTCGATGCTCGTCATCCACGGGCGATTGGCGGCCACGGCACCGAAGGTGGCAGGCATCAGCTGCATCAATCCGCGCGCGCCGACCCGACTCACGGCTCTGGGATTGAGTTCGCTCTCGGCCACCCCCTGCGCCTTGAACAGGCGCCAGTCACCGGTGGGACCGAAGTAGCGCTTCGTGTACTTCTTGAACCACGGGTCGTACTTGTTGGTGATGCGCGCGAGGACGCGGGCGCGGGCCGCCGCGCCGAGCCGTTCGCTGATTCCGGGGGCGTCGGACGCTGAGGGCGCGGCCGGCGGCGTCGACTGCGCGAGCGACGTTCCCGCGACGAGGGCGACGAGCGCCAGCACGCTCAGCCACCGGACGGCGCGCCCCGCGCTGGCGCGCCGCACGCACCGGCTCAGTTGAGCGCCCGCGCGACGATCAGCGCGATCGAGATGAACAGCGCCGCGATGAAGATCGCCACGGCGATGTTGCCGTTCTTCAGTTCGGCGGCGAAATCCACCTCGGGGGTCAGGCGGTCGAACAGCCGGTAGGCCACCCACATCAGCACCACGCCGGCCACGGCATAGCCGAGGTTGAGTACGACGATCATCGGGTCCACGAGCGCTCCGGCTGTTGGGGGTCTGGGCAAGTGACGATCTGGCGAGCGCGAACGCAAGCGGGGCGACCACGCCACGGGTGTGGCGTGCGGCCCACATCCGGGGCTTTCCCGGGCGCCGTTACCTGCGGTCCCTCGCCGTTACCTCGTGGCGTCAGGAGGCAACCGCCACGCGCCGGGCGACGCTCGAGGTCGGCACGCTCCTTGCTGCACTTCGGTCCTATCGGGGCCGAACGGCCCTCCATCCTTCGTGGGAGTGACACCGCATGCGTCGTCGACTCGTTCGCCTTGCCCTCGTCCTCGCCGCCTTCGTGCCGGCGCTCTCGGCGGGCGCCCAGAACATCAACCTCGGCACGGGGCTCTCGGCCGGCGGCGTTCCCCTGGCCGATGGAACCATCGACCCGTTCTGGACCACGTCGGTCGACGGTGGCGTCACCTTCACCGCCGCCAAGGTGCTGGGCAACGGTTTCAA
>JANLSF010000405.1:0-6113 GCA_031362285.1 Gemmatimonadota bacterium
GTTCATGCGGCGCCGCGCGCCCGCAACGCCGGCAGGTCGGCCAGCAGCCCTTCGGCGGCCCGGTCGGCGAGCGCCATCACGGTCAGGTACGGGTTCACTTCCGAGGAATCGGGGAAGAGCGACAAGTCGGCCACGCGCAGCCACGGCACGCCGTGCACCCGTCCCCAGCCATCGGTCACCGAGGTCGCGGCGCTCGTCCCCATGCCGCAGCCACCCATCATGTGGGCCGACGACACGGACATGCGGTGGGTGAGGAAGTGGCGCGCGTGCACGCGGTCGTCGAGGCGGGGAAGGTCGTCGGGCGTGAGGAGCGGCGGGTCGGCCGACGGGGCGTGCACGCGCACGGCCCCCGCACCGAAGAAGATACGCGAGGACAGCCGCGTGGCATCCACCAGGGCCTGCTTGACCTTCGGCGTGAACGTGTAGTGCACCACGGGCCGCCCGGCCCGGTCCACCGTGATCCGGTTGCCCGGCACCGCCCGGTCGTGCGCCATCACGAGGATCATCTGCAGCCGCGGCATGGCGTCGAGGAACCGCTGGTGATCCGCGCCGAACCCGGTGAGGTTCTTGGCCGTGATGAACGGGAAGTACATGCACGTTTCGAGGATGAACCCCTCGTCGGGCCGGTCCAGGTAGAACGTCTTGGGAAACCCCACGTCGTTGACGATCGGCTGCGCATGCTCGGCCACGAGGATGTGCGCCGGGTGGCAGGTGTACCGTTCGCCGAGCCGGGGGAGTCGCGCGCCGAACCCCGAACGGAGCATCAGCGCGGTGCTCCCCATGCTCCCGCCGCACAACACGATCGCCGACGCGTCCACCGTGTAGTCGCCGCTCGCCCAGGCACTGTCGCGTCCCTTCGCACCAGGCGCCTTGGGGGAGACGCGAACCGTGAGTTGTCGCTCGCCCACGCGCAGCACCTCGGCGCGGGTCACCACTTCCACGCCGGCGCGTTCGGCGGCCGGGAGTTGCACCCGGTGCACCCCCATCTTCGCGGCGTTCGGGCAGCCCAGGTTGCACAGCCCCGAGCCCAGGCAACCGCGGGTGTTCACCGGGAACCGCTCGGCCGTGAGCCCGAGCGATCGGCACCCCGCCGCGAACAGCCGGTTGTTCTCGTTGATCTCGGCGTCGGCGAGGTAGTGCACCTGGTTCTGCTCGGCGTAGCGGCGGGCACGCGCCGAGAGGTCGGCGTGGGTGAGCCCGGCGATCCCCCACTGGTCGAGCACGCGGGCTTCGGGGATGAGCGAGGTGCCGGTGTACGTCACGGTGGAGCCACCGTAGGCGCGGCCGAACGCGAGCGTCATCGACCCATCGGCCGTGAGCACCCCCCCGCCGTCCTCGAACAGCGCGTTCGCCATCTCCAGTTCGCGCCCCGAGAACTCGTGGTCATCGAGCTGCGGACCCTGCTCGAAGACGACGACGCGGAGCCCCTCTGCCACGAGCGGGGCCAGCGCCTGCGCCATCGTGCCGCCGGCCGCGCCCGAGCCGATGATCGCGACGTCGACGCGGGTCATGCGGGGCGCGCGGCCCATCCGCGCTTGTCACCGCGCCAGCCGCTCGCCGCCACCACGTCCGACCGCGTGTAGTGCCCCAGGAAGATCAGCGTGCGGAGACCCCACACGCCGCGCCGCAGCAGCGCCACCGGCGCGCGTTCCAGCCGGTGCAACACGCGCTCACGCTGCGCCGCCCCGAGCCGCACCATCGTCGCGCCGCCGAGCGGCACGGCCAGCAGGTTGAGCAGCCGGACGAAGGCCAGGAGTTGTCGTTGCAGCGCGACCGGCCGCTGCGCGAGCGCGCCCTCCACTGCCGCCTCCATCTCGTCCCAGTCGGCGGCGAGGTAGCGCTGCGTGGCCGGGACCATGGCCATGGCCACCGCCCGGAACACCGGGCGCACCGGGGTGAGCAGCGAGGCGCCCACTATGGGGTCGCCGCGAGCGTCGTGGCGTGCGGGCCCGTGCGCGCCTGCCGGAGTGACGCGCATCGCGCGGTCGTCGCGCGCACGTCGATCACTCGAACCGGAGGGTGCACCCGGCCGTCAGCGTGCGTGGCGGCGTGGGGAAGTAGAACCGCCCGTTGCTCGCGTTGATCGTGAGGTTCGACGCCGTGCGCGCATTGCCGATGTTCTCGAGCGACGCGAACCAGGTGGCGATCCCGGTGCGCCAGGTGACGCTGGCATGCGTGAGGATCGCGCCGCGCACCGCCGTGAACGGCACCACGATGCCCGCCGGCGCGGCGCTGGCCGCCGAGGTGCGGAAGTAGACCACGCCGCTGCCGGCGTTCCCGCTCTCCACGTACAGCGCCGACTGCCCCTCGGCCCACACCGACATCCCCACGCTGCGCACGGGCGTGGCGCGCAGCTCGATGACGCCGCGGTGCAGCGGAATTCCCGGCACGCGCTTGCCGCGCGCGTCAAAGGGCACGGCGGTGAAGCCGGGCCCCGTGATGGTCGTGCTGAACGAGGCGAACACGTGCTCGCCGTACGTGTAACTGCCCCGCGCCTCGAGCCAGTCGCGCAGCTGCACGCTGCTCGCGAGCTCGATGCCGAACCGGTCGGTCGTGCCCGCATTCTCGAAGATCGACCGCGGCACCGCGACCCCCGGGATCGACACCGTGCGCGACACGAAGTCCCCCTCGACGCGCGACTTGTAGACGGCCAGGTCGAAGGTGATGCGCGCGCCGATCGCGCCGCGCGCCCCGAGTTCCGTCATCCACTGCGACGACGCCCCGAGGGCGTCATTGAACGGCCGGATCGTGTCGGGCGAGGTGCTCATCTCGGTGGCCGTGGGCACCTCGAATCCGCGCGACACGCTCAGCCAGGTGCGCACCGACGGGGACAGCTGGTACGACAGCGCGATCTTGGGGCTCACCTGCGTGAACGTCCGGGCCAGCGCCTGCAACGGGCGGATCTCGTTGCTGATCGCGTAGCGGATCTCGTCGGAGCGCACGCCGGCCGTGAGGGCCAGCGGGCCGCGCGAGAGCTCCCCCTGCACGAAGGCGCCGATGCTCGTGGCCTCGGCGAACTGGTCCACGCACGCCACGCTGAACACGCCGTTGGGGCGGTCGTTCACGCAGAGCGCGGCGAGCTGGGGGGCGCCGAGGGTGTTGGTGTAGTTCGCCTGCGGCCCGCGCGTGCGGTCCCACTCGAGGCCCGCCACCAGGCGGGGGGCGAACGGCACGGTCGTCCACTCGCGCGCGTACTGCGACCCCAGTTGCAGCCGTTTCTGGCTCTGCGTGATGTACTGGAAGATGCTCTGCGTGTTGTCGCGCCCCGAGGCCGTCGTCCACAGGTCGAGGGTGCCCCCCGCCACCGGCTGCACCGCCCGCACCCCGAGCCGCCACCGTTCCTCGAAGCGGCGGAACCGGTTGGTCACGTTGGTCGGCTCCGCCGCCTCCGCGCGGGCATCCCAGTTGGCCTGCGTGAGCGCCCCCGGGATGCGCTGGTCGAGGAGCGACCACGCCAGGTCCACCGTCCATCGGCGCTCCGCGGCCTCGCCGAAGTGCGCCAGCGCTCGCACGCGGCGATTGCTCCCCTGCGACACGTCGCGGTACCCCTCGAGGCCGCTGTAGCTCGCCGCCACGAGCAGGTCGCGATCGCCATCCGCGCCGCCCCACTGTACGTCGCCGCGCTGCGTCCCGTTCTGCCCCGCGAGCAGCCGCACCAGCCAGCCCGGCTGGTCGGCGCCCGTGCGCGAGATCAGGTTGATGGCGCCGCCACCCGCCGCGCCGCCGTAGAGCGCCGACACCGGTCCGCGCACCACTTCGATCCGCTCGGCCGTGCCCAACTCCACGAGGTCGAGCCGTCCCTGGCCGTCGGGCTCGGTGAGCGAGACGCCATCGAGCAGCACCGCCACGCCGCGCACGCCGAACCCCGAGCGCACGCCGGCGCCGCGCGCCGTGATCTTCACGTCCTCGCTGCCGTACAGCGAGCCCGCGGTGATGCCGGGCACCGAGCGCAGCGCGTCCGCGAGGTGCACCATGCGGGTCCGGGCCAGCGCCGCAGAGTCGATGACGCTCACCGCCGCCGGCACCGAGGCGAGGGTGCGCGCCTGGCGAGACGCGGTCACCACGACGCCCTGAACGCCGCGGGCGGCGCGTCGCACCGAGTCGGCGCGGGCGCGCGCGGCGCTGTCGGGGCGGGCGGGCTGCTGTGCCGACGCCGGGAGCGCGAGGGCGACGGTCACGCACGCGACGGTCGTCCACGCGATGATCGCGCTAAGACCGTGCCCCGCCCGGTGCGCAACCATCACGACCCCCCCCACCTTTCGTCGCATCCCTCTTTGGCCCTGGAGTCGCATGCGTTCCGTCGTTCTCCCGCTGGCGTTCATGAGCCTGTCCGTCGTCGCCCACGCGCAGGGTGCGCGCAGTGTGGCGTGGGATTCCGTGGGTGCGCTGCTCGGCACGCCGCCGACCCCGACCGCCGGCTACTTGCGCTACAACCTACCGAGGCGCGACCTCACGGTCATGGTGGGCGACGTGCGCGTGGCGGCCGGGCTCGCCCTCGGCGGCTGGGTGGGGTTCGATGGTTCGCCGGCGAACGCCATGATGATGGGCGACCTCGTGGTCACCGCCGCCGAACTGCCCGCGCTCGAACGTTCGCTCATCGACGGTGGCCTCGCGATCACCGCCGTGCACAACCACCTCGTGGGCGAGACCCCGCAGGTGCTCTACGTCCACGTTCACGGGCATGGCGCCGCGACCACGCTGGCTCGCGCGGTGGACCGGGCCGTCGCCACCACCGCCACGCCGCGCCCCTTGGCCTCGCCCGCCCCGGCCGCGCCACCGCTCACGGCCGACACCGCCCTCGTCTTCGCGCAGCTGGGACAGCGTGGACGCGGCGCGGGGGCCGTGGCCAGCGTGACGCTCGAACTCGTGAAGCAGCCGGTGACGGTGCAGGGCATGGTCGTGCCCGGTGCCTTGGCGGCGGCGAGTCCGGTCAACGTGCAGTTCGTGAGCGCGACGCGCGTCGTGGCCACCGGGGACTTTGCGGTGACGGAGGCCCAACTCGAGCCGCTGGTCCGCGCCCTCGTGCAGGGTGGCGTCACCGTGACCGCCGTGCACTCGCACCTGAGCGGCGAGAGCCCGCACCTGCTCTATGTGCACTTCTGGGGCGACGGGCCACCGGCCGACGTGCTGGCCACGCTGCGGCGCGCCATCGACGCGGTGCGCTAGGGGCGCCCCTTCGTCGCGTCCTTGTCGGGGTGCGTGGCGCCGTTCAGCACGAGCCGGGTCGTCATGCGGATCGCGGGATCGAGCGACTCGCGCACGGTGCAGTACTTGTTCACCGCGAGGTCGATCGCGTGCTCGGCGCCCCCCTCGGTGATCCCCTCGCCGTTCAGGTGATACTCGAGCGTGATGGCGATGAACCGCGCCGGCACCCCGTTGAACCGCTCGCCGGTCACCCGGCACTCGGCGCTGGACACCGGGGTGCGCTTCTTCCGCAGGACCTCGACGGTGTCCACCATCGTGCACGACGCGAGCGCCGAGAGTAGTGCCTCCGGCGGCGACTGCCCCGCCTTCGAGTGGCCGTCGAGGGTCAGTGCGCGCTGCCCCACCGCCTCGCTCCGGAACTCCTCGCCGCGCACGAAGGTGGTGGTGATGTGGACCGGGGGCTTCCCCTGCGTGCTCATGCGCCCGTTCCCTTCTCGATCGGGGCCCGCACCGCGTTCCCCCATTCCGTCCAGCTGCCGTCGTAGTTGCGGACGCGGCCGTAGCCGAGCAGGTAGGTGAGGACGAACCAGGTGTGGGAACTGCGCTCGCCGATGCGGCAGTAGGCGACGACGTCGTCCGTGGGCTTGAGGCCCGCCTCGCCTTCGTAGATGGCACGCAGCGCGTCGGCGTCCTTGAAGGTCCCGTCCGGGTTGGCGGCACGCGCCCAGGGCACGCTCTTCGCGCCCGGGATGTGACCGCCGCGGAGCGTCCCCTCCTGCGGGTAGTCCGGCATGTGCGTCCGCTCGCCGGTGAACTCCTGGGGCGACCGCACGTCGATCATCGGCTTCCGGGCGGCCATGTGGGCCAGCGTCTCGGCGAAGAAGGCGCGGATCCGCGTGTCATCGCGGCGGCGCACGGTCGCGCTCGACGGCGTGACGGTCGGCGTGTCCGTGACCATCGGCCGCCCC
>JANLSF010000407.1:0-1581 GCA_031362285.1 Gemmatimonadota bacterium
GATCCTGGCCGAGGACGAGGAGCGCGAGGTCGCGGAGGCGATCACCCAGGTCCCGATCCCGCAGGAGATCAAGGACGTCCTCGACCAGTACGTGATCGGGCAGGACCAGGCCAAGAAGGCGCTGTCGGTCGCGGTGTACAACCACTACAAGCGCATCAACGCCACCACGTCGCGTGACGACGACGTCGAGCTCGACAAGTCGAACATCCTGCTGATCGGCCCCACCGGCACCGGCAAGACGCTGCTCGCGCAGACGCTGGCCCGGATGCTCGACGTGCCCTTCACGATCGCCGACGCGACGACGCTGACCGAGGCCGGCTACGTGGGCGAGGACGTGGAGAACATCCTCGTCCGGCTCCTCCAGGCGGGCGACTTCAACGTCGCCGAATGCGAGCGCGGCATCGTCTACATCGACGAGATCGACAAGATCGCCCGCAAGTCGGAGAATCCGAGCATCACCCGTGACGTCTCGGGCGAGGGGGTGCAGCAGGCGCTCCTCAAGATCCTCGAGGGCACCGTGGCCTCGGTCCCGCCGCAGGGGGGCCGCAAGCACCCGCAGCAGGAGTACATCCAGATCAACACGAAGGACATCCTGTTCATCTGCGGCGGCGCCTTCGACGGGTTGGAGAAGATCGTCGAGACGCGGCTCGGGCGGGGGCAGATCGGGTTCGGCCAGCGGGACGGCGCCGCCGAGACGACCCGCAATGCGCACACCCCGGCCGACAAGCGCAACGTGCTGAACATGGTCGAGCCCGACGACATGCTGCGCTTCGGCCTGATCCCCGAGCTGGTGGGGCGCCTGCCGGTGGCCGTCGCGCTCGATGCGCTCGACGAGACCGCGCTCGTGCGCATCCTCAAGGAACCCAAGAACGCCCTCACCAAGCAGTACGCGAAGCTGTTCGACCTCGAGGAGGTGAAGATCACCTTCGACGAGGCGGCGCTGCGCGCGGTGGCCAAGAAGGCGCTCAAGCGGGGCACCGGCGCCCGCGGGCTCCGGGCCATCCTCGAGGAGCACCTGCTCAACGTGATGTTCGAGCTGCCCTCGCGCGATGACATCGTGGAGGTGAAGGTGACGGAGGCCTGCATCGAGCATGGCGCCCCGCCCCTCCTCGAACTCGCCCCGTCCCGGCGCAAGAAGGAAGCCTAGGGCAGGTTAGATTGGGGGCATGGCTTCCCTTGCCCCCGCCGCGGACGACACCGTCGCCCGGATCCCCGTCCTCCCCCTGCGCGACGTGGTGCTCTTTCCCCACGTCTCGATGCCCTTGCTCGTGGGGCGCCCGTCGTCGCTGGCCTCCATCGAGGCGGCGCTCGCCGGCGATCGCCGCATCCTCCTCGTGGCGCAGAAGGACGGCCAGCTCGAGGAGCCGACCGCCGGTGACCTGTTCCGCACCGGGGTGCTCGCCACCGTCAGCCAGGCGGCGCGCCAGCCCAATGGCACGACGCGCGTGCTGTTCGAGGGCATCGACCGCGCCCGCGTGACGCGCTACACGACCTTGGGCGGCGTGCTGCGCGCGAGCGTGCGCGCCCTGCCCCTCCCGGGGGGCGCGGTGATCGGCGACGACCCCGGCGTGCGCCGCGTGG
>JANLSF010000417.1:0-2382 GCA_031362285.1 Gemmatimonadota bacterium
GCGGCGTGCGCGCCGCCGCCCAGGGCGTCCGCCCAGCGGACACCGCTGACCATCGATCGCATCACCCTCGGCCCAGCGCTCGGGGGCACCACGCCACTCGCCCCCAGCTGGTCCGGGGACTCCCGTACCGTCGCTTTCCTGTGGAGCGACAGCGGCGGGATGCGGGACGTATGGACGGTCGAGCGCTCGGGGGGCGCGGCGCGGCGCCTCACGCGGTTCGCCGACTCGTCGCGTGCGACGAGCGCGCTCGCCTGGATTCCCGGCGGGCGCTCGCTCGTGGTGCTGGCCGGCGACGACGTGTACCGCGTGCAATCCGAGGGCGGGGTCACGCGGCTCACGCACGACGGCGTGGCCAAGGGCGAGCTCGCGGTGTCGCCGGACGGCCGGCGGGCCACGTGGCTCGCCGACGGCGACCTGTGGATGGTGGACGTTGCCGGTGGAATCGCCGAGCGGCTCACCTCGGTGGGCGTTCCGCCGGTGGGGACCCTGCCCTTCGGCACCTATCATCGCCCCGACGTGGAAGTGGGGCCGGGCATGTGGGGCGGCAACCAGCCCTCGTATGCGTGGTCGCCGGACGCCCGGCGGATCGCCCTGCATGTGGTGGACCGGCGGATGGTGCACACCCTGCCGATGCCGTACTACCTGGGCGGCGAGCCCACCATGCAGCGGGTCCGGCGTGGGGCGCCGGGCGACGTGAACGAAGCGCGCACCGTGCGCGTGCTCGACCTCGCCACGCGCCGGATCGATTCACTCCCGCTGGGCGACCCGCAGCGGTTCCATCTCGTGGCCTTCGCGTACGGGCCGAACGGCGCATTGCTCATCGACCGCGAGTCGGACGATGCGACCATCCGCCAGATCCACGTGCTGGACGCCGGGGCGCTCGCGCCGCGTCGCGTGTGGGAGGATGCGCGCGGCACGCGCATCTACAACGACGTGACCTCGGCCTGGGGACCGGGAGGCTCGCTGCTCGTGACCTCCGACCTCGACGATCGCTATCGCGTGTGGCGCCTCGATCCCGGCGCCACCGTGATGCGCCCGCTCACCCCGGACGACGGCGACGTGCAGGGCGCGGCCGAGCCCACGCCGGGAGCGCGGGAGTTCTTCTTCACCTCGGGCGCCGGAGACCCGGCGGAGCGTCACACGTGGCGGATGAGCTCCGCCGGGGGCGGCGCCACGAGGATCACCAGTCGGCCCGGGACGCATGCGAGCGTGCCCGCTCCCGATGGCCGCGCGCTGGCCGTGCTGTTCAGCGACGACGTGACCCCGACGGAACTGCACCTCATGGACGCCGCGCCGGGTGCGTCGATGCGGCGCGTGACCCGCTCCCCGCCCGCGGAGTTCACGACCGTGCCCTGGGTGCGCCCGCGCTACGTGAACGTGCGTCACGACCGCGACCCCGTGATCCTGCGCGCACGCGTCTTCCTCCCACCCGGCCTGGACACCACGCGGCGGCACCCCGTGCTGTTCGGTCCGGTGTACTCCAACACCGTGCGCAACGCCTGGAGCGCGCGCTGGTCGCCGCTCATGCAGCTGCTCGCCATCGAGAAGGGGTACGTGGTGGTGCAGGTGGACGTGCGCGGCTCAACCGGCTACGGGCGGAGCTTTCGCGAGGCGTTCCTCGGCGAATGGGGACGGCGCGACCTCGAGGACCTCGAGAGCGTGACGCGGTGGCTGTCGACGCAGCGCTGGGCCGACACGGCGCGCATGGGGATCTGGGGATCGAGCTACGGCGGCCTGATCTCGGTGTATGCCCTGCTGGGCCGCCCGGGGATGTTCAAGGCGGGGGTGGCCGGTGCGCCCGCCGTGGACCCGCGGTGGTTCGGCAGTGACGATGCCGCGATCGCCCGCACCCCCGGCGAGGCGCCCGCCACGTTCGAGCGGCAGGCCTCGCGAGATGCGGCCAGGCTCCGCGACCACCTGCTGATCATTCATGGCATGCAGGACGACGTGGTCCCGTTCCACACCACGGTGCAGCTGCTCGACGCGTTCATCAGCGCCGGGAAGGACGTGGAGGTGGCCTTCGCGCCGTCGGCCACGCACGGATGGGCGGCGCGGCCGGCGACCGCGCGCTACCTGTTCACGCGGCTCGTGGACTTCCTCGACCGGTGGGTGGCCGGGCGGTAGGGCGGGACGCCCCGCGCGCGCCCTGAGCCTGGCTAGGCCGGCCCGGGCGCGCCCGTTCCGTTGGCGGGGTACTCCCCTTCCCACCGCGCCATCACCACCGTGGCCAGGCAGTTTCCGAGCAGGTTGATGCTCGTGCGCGCCATGTCCATGATCGCGTCCACCCCGAGGATCACGGCCACGGCCTCGAGGGGCAGGCCGAACATGGTCAGCGCGCCCGAGAGGATCACGAGCGAGGCGCGCGGCACGGCGGCGACCCCC
>JANLSF010000155.1:0-1753 GCA_031362285.1 Gemmatimonadota bacterium
CGGAGGCGCTGGCGCAGTTGATCGAGGGTGCAAAACCCGGAGGCGTGATTTTCGGTCGCAAGTCCACCGCGTTGCGCGTCGCCGCCATTCAGGGGCTCGCGCAGGCGAGCGCCCCCGAAGCCCGACAAGCACTCGATGCGCTCGCCGACGACAAGGAACCCGACGTGCGCGCCGCCCGGCAGCGCGCCAAGCGCCCCAGCCGCAGCCTGAACGCCGTGTCCGACCCGTACTTCACCCCCTGACTCCACACTCGATGTCCCATCGCCTCGTCCTGCTCGCCGCCGGCACCCTTGGCGCCAGTGCCCTGCTCGCCGCCAACACGCGCGTGGACCGCGCCACCGCCGCCGAGGCGCGCCCCGCCGTGCCGTGCGACGACGGCAACGCCGGCCTCACGCTGCCGGCCGGTTTCTGCGCCACCCTCTTCGCCGACAAGCTCGGCGCCGCGCGCCACCTCGTCGTGCTGCCCAACGGCGACGTGTTCGTGAACATCCGCGGGGGGGGTGGGGGCGGCGAGTCGCCGCTGGGCACCGGCAAGGACGGCGGACTCGTGGCCCTGCGCGACGCCGACGGCGATGGACACGCGGAAGTGCAGCAGAAGGTGGCGGCGGCCAACGGCACGGCGGTGGCCGTGGCCAACGGCTTCGTGTACGTCACCGACCGCAACCACGTGGTGCGCTTCCCCCTCGTGGGCGACCGCCCCGACGCGAGCCGGCCCGACACCGTCATCATGAACATGCCGGTGGGCGGGCACACCGCGTACAACTTCGTGGTCGATGGCAAGGCGCTGTACCTGAACATCGGGTCGCGCACGAACTCGTGTCAGGAGAAGGACCGGCAGAACCGGTCGCCCGGCGTTGACCCGTGCGTCGAGCTGGAGACGCGGGCCGGTGTCTTCCTGTTCGACGCCACCAGGTCGCACCAGACCGCCGCCGACGGACAGCGCTTTGCCACCGGCATCCGGAACGGCGTGTCGCTCGTCATGAACCCCGGCGATCGCACGCTCTACGTCACTCAGCACGGCCGCGACCAGCTGGCGCAGAACTGGGGCTTTGCCCCGGAGCAGAGTGCCGAGTGGCCCGCCGAGGAGCTGTTTCGCGTGACCAAGGGGGACGACTTCGGCTGGCCCTACTGCTTCTTCAATCCCGACGAGAAGCACAAGGTGCTCGCCCCCGAGTTCGGCGGCGACGGCAAGCAGGTGGGCCGCTGTGCCGAGAAGAAGGCGCCTGTCTTCGCCTTCCCGGCCCACTGGGCGCCGAACGCGATGCTCTTCTACACGGGCACGCAGTTCCCGCCCAGGTACAAGGGCGGCGCGTTCGTTGCCTTCCACGGTTCCTGGAATCGCGCCCCACTGCCGCAAGGCGGATTCAACGTGGTCTTCCTCCCCATGAACGGGTCGAAGGCCGCCGGCGACACCTTCGACGTCTTCGCGGCCGGGTTCGCCGGCGAGGGCGGCACCCCGACGAAGGACGGGCTGCATCGCCCCACCGGACTCGCGCAGGGCCCCGATGGCTCCGTGTACGTGAGCGACGATGCGGGTGGCCGGATCTACAAGATCAGCTATCGCGGGAAGTACTGACCTGGATGCGGGCCGCCTCGCGAGCGAACGGTCGCGGCATGAGAGTAGAGAATAGGGTAGGCGGAAACGCTTCACCGATGAGCGACGGCATCGCAGTTGTGGACCGGTTGACTTCGTCTTGTGGAGGTTGTTCTCGCCGCGCGTCCTGCCAGCACTGCAGAAGCAATCGAGTGACGT
>JANLSF010000514.1:0-5518 GCA_031362285.1 Gemmatimonadota bacterium
CCCGCGCGCTGGAGCGCCGAGAGGATGTCGCGCTCGATGACCTGGATGGCCGGGCATCCGGAGTAGGTGGGAGTCACCGTGACCTCGGTGCCGCTCTCGTCCACGCGAATGTCGCGGACAATCCCGAGGTCCACCACCGACAGCACCGGCACTTCCGGGTCGAGCACCCCGGCCAGCACGGTCCAGAGGACGTCGGCCGTGGGGGCGCTCGTCGGCGCTACCACGACGCCCCGGGGTGCGACCGGGCGAGGATCTGCATCTCGGCCAGCAAGTGCCCGAGATGCTCCGTGTGCCGGCCGATGCGCCCGCCCACGGGCTTCCAGCCATCGGTGGGCAGCGTGAGGGTGGCCGCCGTCACCACCCGGTCCACGTTCGACCGGAACGCCGGCCCCATGGTCCGCACGTCCACCGCGATCCCCTCGGCCGCCATCGCGTCGTCCACGGCGTCGCCCCAGAGCAGTTCGTGCGCGTACGGCCAGAGCTGGTCGAGCGCGGCCTGCGCGCGTGCATGTGACTCGTCGGTGCCGTCACCCAGCTTCAGCATCCAGTCGGCGGTATGACGCAGGTGGTACGTGCACTCCTTGCGCGCCTTGGCCGCGATGCCGGCCAGCGTCGCGTCGGCGGAACGCTCCAACTGCTCGAGCAGCGGCACCTGCAACGCGCTGAACAGGAACTGGCGCACGATGGTGACGGCAAAGTCCCCCTTGGGGAGTTCGGCCAGCTGCACGTTGCGATACTCGGTGGCCTCGCGCAGGTAGGCCAGCTGGTCGGCCGAGCGCCCCGCGCCCTCGATCGCCCCGGCGTGCTCGAGCAACAGCGCCGCCTGCCCGATCAGGTCGAGGGCGATGTTGGCCAGCGCGATGTCCTCCTCGAGGATGGGCGCATGGCCACACCACTCGGAGAGCCGGTGCCCCAGCACGAGGCGATCATCGGCCTGCCGCAACAGGTAGGCGACGTGGGCATTCGCGGCCGTTCCCGAGGTCGCGGAGGCGACTACCGTGGACGCGCGTTCGGAGAGCGGCGCGACCGACGGGGCGACGTCGGCGCCGGCGCCGAACTCCGGTTCGTCGGGAAGGGTGCCGTACCCCACGGCTAGTAGATCCGCACGCCGCGCGGCGCCTTGTAGAACTGCGGATGCCGGTAGGCCTTGTCGCTGCCCGGGTCGAAGAACGGCCCGGCGTCGCTGGGGCTCGAGGCCACGATGGCGTCGCTCGGCACCACCCAGAGCGAGATCACCTTGCCGCGCCGACCGAACACGTCGCGGGCATTCTGCATCGCCTGCTCGCCGTCCACCGCATGCACGCTGCCCGCGTGCTCGTGGGCCGCGCCCGACTCCTCCTGGGTGAAGACCTCCCAGAGAGGCCACTGGCTCCCCGTCCCGGTCGCGCTCATGATCGATGTCCTCGTGGGCTAGGCGGCGACCGTCGCGCGCGCGGCGCGCTTGGCCGCGTGGGCCTCGGCCGCCGCGCGCACCCAGGCGCCGTCGTCATGCGCCGCCTTGCGCGCCGCCACGCGCTCCCGGTTGAGCGGCCCGTTGCCCTTGACCACCTGCCAGAATTCCGCCCAGTCGATGGCCCCGAACCGCCAGGTGCCGCTCGTGGCGTCGTAGGTCAGGTCGGGATCGGGGAGCGCGACGTTGATCGCCTGCGCCTGTGGCACCGTGAGGTTCACGAACCGCTGGCGCAGCTCGTCGTTGGTGAACCGCTTCACGCGCCACTTCATGAGTTCGTCGGAGTTCGACGACTCGGCATCGCTCGGCCCGAACATCATGAGCGACGGCCACCACCACCGGTTCACCGCATCCTGCAGCATGGCGCGCTGCGCGTCCGTCCCCTGCGACAGCACGGCGCAGATCTCGTAGCCCTGGCGCTTGTGGAAGTTCTCCTCCTTGCAGAT
This sequence comes from Gemmatimonadota bacterium, assembly GCA_031362285.1. GTDB lineage: Bacteria > Gemmatimonadota > Gemmatimonadetes > Gemmatimonadales > Gemmatimonadaceae > JACPPC01. Next base: position 1,897 of record JANLSF010000514.1, read on the forward strand.
GCGGACCATCGAGCGCGCGTACGGGCCGTAGCTGGCCTTGGCCAGCACGGTCTGGTTCACGATCGCGGCGCCATCCACGAACCAGCCGATCACGCCGATATCGGCCCAGGTCAGCGTGGGGTAGTTGAAGATCGACGAGTACTTGGCCTTGCCCGTGTGCAGGTCGGCCACCAGCTCGTCGCGGCTGGTCCCGAGCGTCTCGGTGGCGCAGTAGATGTAGTGCCCGTGGCCGGCTTCGTCCTGCACCTTGGCAATGAGCGTCATCTTGCGGCGGAGCGACGGCGCGCGCGTGATCCAGTTCCCCTCGGGCAGCATCCCGACGATCTCGGAGTGGGCGTGCTGCGACATCATCCGGATGAGCTGCTTGCGATAGCGCTCCGGCATCCAGTCCTTGGGCTCGATGTGCTCCCCGGCCGCGATCCGTGCGTCGAAGGCGGCGAGCTGGGCGGAGTCTTCGGGACGACTGTCTACGGCTGGCGGCATGCGCGGAGTGGGCGTCAGGGACGGGCCGACACGGACGGCCGTGCCAACAGCGAAATGTACCGGGCGCCAACCGCTCGCCACAACGCCCGAAACCCGGTATTCTCCCGCGCATGACCGCCACGCCCATCCCCCCCGCGCCCGGCACCGTCACGGCCACCATCGCCGACGGCATCGCCACCGTGTCGTTCTTCCATCCCAAGGGGAATTCCCTCCCCGGCGCGCTCCTGCGAAAGCTCGCCGACACGATCGCCGAGGTGGGCCGGTCGAAGGATGCGCGCGTCATCCTGCTGCGGAGCGACGGCACCGGCCCGTTCTGCGCCGGGGCGAGCTTCGACGAGCTCGTGGCGATCGGCGACGACGTGCAGGGACAGGAGTTCTTCATGGGGTTCGCCCGCGTGATCCTCGCCATGCGCGACGCGCCGCAGTTCATCGTGACGCGTGTGCACGGAAAGGTCGCGGGGGGCGGGGTGGGCATCGTGGCGGCGTCGGAGTACGCCATCGCGATGTCGACCGCCAGCATCAAGCTGTCGGAACTCGCGGTCGCCATCGGCCCGTTTGTCGTGGGGCCCGCCGTCGAGCGGAAGATGGGAACCGGCGCCTTCCAGGCGCTCACCGTCGACGCCGACTTCTTCCCGGCGTCGTGGGCCGCACAGCACGGCCTCTACGCCAAGGTGGCCGACACCGCCGCGGAGTTCGATGCGCTGCTGAACGGGACGATGAAGAAGCTCGTCAACGCGAACCCGGAAGCCATGGCGATGCTCAAGCGGGCCTTCTGGTCGGGCACGGAGCACTGGCCGACCCTGCTCCCCGAGCGCGCCGCCATGAGCGGCCGTCTCGTGCTCTCCGACTTCACGCGGGCCGCCATCGCCAAGTTCAAGGCGTCGTGAGCGCCACCGCGGCGCCGCTCGCCGCGCGTGCCGCCCCGATCGGGTCCGAGGATCCGTGGCCCGCCGCGCGCCGCGCCTGGTGGGCCGTGGCCGTGCTCACGATCGCGTACTTCTTCTCCTTCATCGACCGGCAGATCCTCAACCTGCTGGTCGCCCCGATCCGGCGGGACCTCGGGATCAGCGACACGCAGATGTCGCTGCTGATGGGCGTCTCGTTCGCGAGCTTCTACACGCTCTTCGGGTTGCCGATCGGCCGGCTGGCCGACCGCGTGAGTCGCCGCGGGTTGATCGCGGCGGGGATGGTGCTCTGGAGCGTCATGACGGCGCTCTGCGGCCTGGCGGCGAGCTTCCCCCTGCTCTTCCTCTGCCGCATGGGGGTGGGGGTGGGCGAGGCGGCCTTGTCGCCCAGCGCCTATTCGATGATCGCCGACCTCTTCCCGCCCGCTCGTCGCGCGCAGGCGCTGTCGGTGTACGCGGCGGGGATCTACCTGGGCGGTGGCGCCGCGTTCGTGATCGGCGGCGTGATGCAGGGACTATCGGCGGCGTCGGTCGTCGCGGTGCCGTTCCTGGGGCTGGTTCGGCCGTGGCAGGCGATCTTCCTGGCGGTCGGGCTGCCCGGGCTGCTGGCGGCGGCCCTGCTCGCCACCGTGCGGGAGCCCGAGCGACGCGGGCCAGGTGCGGGCGTGGGCCAGGTGCCGGTGCGCGAGGTCGTCGCCTTCCTGCGGACGCACGCACGCACGTTCGCCGCGCACCACGTGGGATTCGGCCTCATGTCGCTGGGTGGCTACGCCGTGATCTCATGGGGCCCCACGGTGTTCATCCGCCACTTCGCGTGGACGCCGGCCGAGACGGGCGTCTCGTTCGGGATCATGGGGGTGGTGACCGGGATCGCCGGCGCGCTCTCCGGGGGTCGCGCGGTGACCTGGCTCGAGGCGCGCGGACATGGCGGCAGTGAACTGCGGGTCGGGGTGGCCGCGGCCGTCGCCTGTGCGCTGCTGTACGCGCTCTTCCCCCTCATCGCGAACGGGCGGGGCGCGTTCGGCGTCCTGTCGCTTGCGCAGTTCTTCAGCGCCTGCCCGTGGGGCATCGCCGCCGCGGCCATCACGCGCGTGGTCCCGAACGTCATGCGCGCCCAGGTCTCGGCGCTCTACCTGCTCGCCATCAACCTCGTGGGCCTCGGCCTCGGGCCGACGCTCGTGGCCTTGCTCACCGACCGGGTCTTCGGGCGCGACGACGCGGTGCATCTCTCGTTGTTGGTGGTGAGTGCCAGCGCGTACGTGCTGGCGGCGTTGGCGCTCTGGAGCGGCTGGGACGCGTTCGAGGGGAGCGCGGCCCGCCTCGCGGCTTGGCGTCCGCGCGCCATCCCCCCAGATTTGCGGGATGTGCCCACGTGAACACCAGCCCGGTCTTCGGGGTATGTCGGTGATGCCGACCCGCCGACTGTCCCGCGCGACCGCTGCCCTCGTGGCGGCCGCCGTTCTCGCCCCCGCCCTCGGCGCCCAGAGCGTGCGCGGTCGGGTGATCGAGATTCCGGGCAACCGGGCGATCGCCGAGGCCCAGGTGGTGCTCTACAGCGACTCCGTCACCGCCGTGGCCACGACGCGCACCGACAGCAGCGGCACCTTCGTGATCAAGGCGCCCGCGCTCGGGAACTACACGATTCGCGTGCGCAAGCCGGGCTTCATGGGCGGCGCCACCGACCAGCTGGCGCTCCTGCAGCCGGAGGAGTACGAGATCGTCATCCGCACGCCGCGCATGGCGCCCGTGCTCGCGGGGGTCAAGGTGACCGGGCAATACACGCGCGGGTTCGAGTGGCTCCAGGGGTTCGAGGACCGGCGGAAGGCGGGGATCGGCACCTTCATCACGCAGGAAGACATCAACGACAAGAACTCGCCGACGGTGGGCGAGTTGCTGCGCGGTGTCAGCGGGGTGGGCGTGGCGCCGGGCCCGAACGGCTGGTACCTGATCACCTCGACGCGTGGCGGCCGGTCCATGCAGAACCAGGCGTGCCTCATGGACATCTACCTGGACGGCATGCCCGCCGACCAGGAAGTGGTGCAGCGTTCGACGCGTCCCTTGGACCTCGAGGCGATCGTGGTCTACAACGGCCCGGCCACGGTCCCGGCGCAATTCAAGAAGCAGCTCACGGGATCGTGCGGTGTGGTGCTGATGTGGACGCGCGTGCGCAACGTGCGCCGCGGCGAGGACCGGAAGAAGGCCGCAGCAGCCGAGAAGCCCGCGCCCTGACGGGG
>JANLSF010000515.1:0-3125 GCA_031362285.1 Gemmatimonadota bacterium
CGATTGAGCTGCACAATGCCGCGGCGCGTCCAGCGCATGACGTCCACGAAGGGCGGGGTGCCTGGCTCCTCGGAGGAGTTCGCCGAAGCGGGCGGCACGGCGGCCTGCAGGAAGAGCACCGATCCGTCGTCGGCGACGCGCGCGGCGTACCCGTTGAAGGCGGCGATAAGCGAGTCGGTGTCCACCTGCCGGATCTCCACGGAGCTGGTCCACGGTACTCCGGCCTGACCGAGCGGCAACTCGCCCACAACCGTGCGCGCATCGAGGAACTGGCGGTTCTCGTAGTCGGCCGCGTGCGTGATCGGTTGCACCGTGCCCGAGGCGAGGTCTACCACGCCGGCATTCCCGAAGACGTGCGTGCGCGTGCGGTCCAACCCCACCGGCTCCTTCCCGGCGTAGGCGTAGAGGAGCCGACCGGGGGTTTCATCGAGTCGCGTCTCGATGATGCGGATCGAGTCGTGCTCGAGCTGCACCACTGGCACGACCACGCTCGAGGTGCAGCGCGGCACGGGGGAACCCGGCGGGAGCGCCGGCGACGCGACCGCCAGATCAGCGGCGCGCTTGGCGACTTCGGCCGCCGAGGGCTTGTCGTCGGTCGCACAGGCCGACAGGCAGAGGAGGGCGGCGTACAACCACCACCCGATGCCGGGGCTGCCCGCAGCCGGGAAGGCGGCCACCGTGTGCACCACGTGGTGATTGCCGTTCTCCGCAACGACCGGTGGGTCGGCGGTGGTAGCGGCACGATCGGCGGTCAAGCGGGGCTGGGGAGTCGGCATGGCGGGTGAGGAGCGGGCGGGACGAGACGCGGCACCGGCGGCTCCCCGCAAGCTGGCGTGGAGCGCTCGGCGGTCAAGGTCGCGGGTGCCCGCCGACGTCTCTCTGACGGGCATGACCATCCAGGAGAAGGTGTCCATCGCGGCCATCGCCGAGGCTTGACCTGCGTGGCGTGCCTGGCGCAGGATGCATGCACGCGCCACAAAGCCGACCGCGCGGCAACCACGATCCATCACGAGGAGAGTCAACGTGCTGCAGCTGCGTCCGAACTGTGAATGTTGTGACCGCGACCTCCCGCCGGATTCCGACGAGGCGCTCATCTGTTCGTTCGAGTGCATCTTCTGCCGCTCGTGCGCGGAAGGGGTGCTCGGCAACCGATGTCCCAACTGTGGCGGGGAGTTCGTCTCGCGACCCAGGCGGCCCGTGGACACGCTGGGGAAATACCCGGCCTCGACGGAACGTGTCCTCAAGGCGCATGGATGTGGAGCGGCCGTGTAGCCTCAGTTGGCGCGCGCGGAACGCAACGCAGCGCCACGCGTCGCGCTGCGCTTCGCGTCCCGCAGCGCCTGCAACGCCGCATTCTCCTCGATCCGCGCCTTCACCAGCTTCTTCACCAGCGTCGCCGGGAGCGGCTTGCCCACCGGAAAACGCACCGTGCCCTTGCTCGTCTCGTAGCCGGCCAGCTCGTCCTTGTACTTGGCCACCGGATGCGCGCCGGGAAAGAACGAGCAGTGATTCGTGGCCGCGTGATAGTACGCGAGGATCCGCCCGTCGAGCCGGAATGCCGGAATGCCATAGCTGATGCACTCCTCGGCCTTGGGCGCGGCGGTCTTGATCGCCGCGCGCACCTTCTCGAGCGTTGCGCGCTTGTCCGGCGTCAGGCGCCGCAGGTACTCGGTGGTCGTCTTCGCCACGGGCGGTGCGTTCGGTCCCTTCTTCATAGCGTGATCTCCCAGTATCCAACGTCCACCCACTGGCCGAACTTGAACCCCGTTTCCTTGAAGTGGGCCACCTGCGTCATGCCGAACTTCTCGTGCAGCGCCACGCTTCCCGCGTTGGGAAGGGCGATGCCCCCCACCACGGCATGGATACCGCGCGCCTTGAGCAGCGGGAACAGCTCGCCGTACAACCGCGACCCGATGCCACGCCGGCCGGCATCCCGCGCCAGGTACACCGTGGCCTCGGCCGAGAAGCGGTAGCCGGAGCGCGTGCGCCACTTGGTGGCGTAGGCGTAGCCGGCCATGCGTCCCTCGTGCTCGGCCACGAGCCAGGGGAGCGACGCCGAGGCGACGTCGTCCATGCGGCGGAGCATCTCGTCGGCCGTGATGGTCTCCTCTTCGAAGGTGACCACCGTGTGCACCACGTAGTGGTTGTAGATCTCCGCGAGGGCTAGCGCGTCGGCGGCTGTGGCGGCGCGAACGGTGGTCATGCCGGGTAAGGGAGTGAAATGGCGTGTGAGGAGCGGGCGGGAGGGGCGCGGCGCCGGCGGTTCCACGCAAACTGGCGCCGAGCGTGCGGCGGTCAAGGGAGCGGCTGCTTGCCGCCGGCGTGGGCGAACGGTAGCGTCACGCATGCACATCACCATCATGGGGACCGGCGGCGTGGGCGGGTACTTCGGCGCGAGGCTCGCCGCGGCGGGGTGCGACGTGTCGTTCGTGGCGCGCGGGGCGCAATTGGCGGCGCTCAAGGCCAACGGGCTGCGTATCGAGAGTCCGCTGGGTGACCTGCACCTCGAGCGCGTGAAGGTCACGGACACGCCGGCGACGATCGGGCGCACGGACCTCGTGCTCTTCGGCGTGAAGCTGTGGGACACCGTGGAGGCGGCTCGGTCGCTCGTGCCGCTCATGGGTGACGAGACCGTGGTGGTGTCGCTCCTGCACGGCTTGGTGTCCCTCGCGATGCTCGGGGAGCTCCTGGGCGCCGAGCATGTGGCGGGCGGGGCGTGCTACGTGTCGGCCACGATCGTGGAGCCCGGCGTGATCCGGCACACGGGGCGCATGCAGCGGGTGGTGTTCGGGGAACTCGACGGCGCGATGTCGGAGCGGCTGGTGCGTTTGCGCGACGCGTGTGCGCTGGCGAAGATCGACCATGAGCTGAGCGGAGAGATCACGCGGCTCGAGTGGGAGAAGTTCGCCTTTCTCGTGGCGCTTGCGGGAACGACAACCAGCATGCGAGTGCCGATCGACGAGGTGCGGAGCAACCCACAGACGCGCGGCTTCTTTCGCGACACGATGCAGGAAGTGGTACAGGTGGCGCGAGCGTCGGGGGTGGCGATCGCCGAAGACTTCGTGGAGCGGCGGATGGCGTATGGCGACACGCTGCCGGCCGAGATGACGTCGTCCATGCATGAG
>JANLSF010000167.1:0-4943 GCA_031362285.1 Gemmatimonadota bacterium
AGCGCCGAACGCGCCGACTTGGACGCCATCCGCACCTCCACCGAGCGCTCCGCCGCCCTCGTCAAGCAACTGCTCGGCTTCGCCCGCCGCGCCTTCGACACCGAACGCGCCAGCGACCTCAATGCCGCCATCCGCCACGTCGAGAGCCTCCTCACCCGGGTCGTCACCCCGGCCATCGCCATCGAGTTCGACCTCGCGCCCCGACTCCCGCTCATCCTCGTGGAACGGAGCGCGCTCGAGCAGGGGCTCCTCACCTTGGCCGTCGTCATCCGCGACGCGCTCCCGGTGGGCGGCGTCATGCGCATCCGCACCGACGAGGTAGCCCACACCTCGGCCGAGGCCCGCCGCTCGGTGGCCCCCCCGGGTCGCTACGTCACCCTCACGGTCGGCGCCCGCGGTCCCGGCGCCGCCGCCCCCGTCGGGCAACGCCGCCGCGACGACACGGGGCTCGCCCTCGCCTCCATCACCGCCCTCGCCATGCAGGCCGGCGGCTATGTGTGGGCCGAAACGCTCCCCGGGCGCGAGGCCACCTACAGCATCTGGATCCCCCGCGCCGACGACGAACTGAGCGCCACGCCGCTCGGCTGAGTTCGGTAACTTTCCCCCATGCTTCTCGCGATCGCGGGCATGGTGGGCACGGGCAAGAGCACGCTGACGGCCGCCCTCGCCAGCCGCTTCGGACTCCAGCAGGCCCAGGAGTCGGTCGACGACGAGAACCCGTGGCTCGCCGCCTACTATGGCGACCCCGACGGCATGCGCCGCTACGCGCTTCCCCTCCAGCTCCACTTCCTCGCCACGCGCTTCGCCGCCCTCCGGCGCATGCGCGAGCGCGGCGGTGGCTGGGTGCTCGACCGAACCTGGTACGAGGACGCCGAGATCTTCGCCCGCGGCCTCTACGAACGCGGCCAGATGACCACCGAGGAGTTCGACCTCTACCAGCGACTCTACCGCGAGCTCCTCCACGCGCCGGCCGCGCGCGCCCCGGCCCTCCTGGTCTACCTCCACGGCCCCATCGAGGAAATCCGCGCCCGGATTGCCCGCCGCGGCCGCGACAAGGAGCGCGACACCCCCCCCGACTACTGGGACGACCTCCACGAGCGCTACACCCGGTGGATCGGGGCCTTCCGTCGCTGCCCGGTGCTGCGCGTGGATGTCCGCGACTACGACGTGGTGGGCTCCCCGGCCTCCCTCGACGCCGTGGTCCGCCTCATCCGGGACCGGGTGGCGCCCCGGCTCCCGCAGCACGAACTTTGGGACGCATGACGTCGAGTCCCCGCGCCCGGCTGGCCCTGTTGGTCGCTGTCCTGTCGGTCGCCCTCGTGACTGGCGTGACCGCGGGCGCGACGACCCCGCGCCGTGCGCTCCACACCATCCAGATGAAGGGGTTCAAGTACCGCCCCGACTCGCTCCGCATCGGGGGCGGCGACACGGTGCTCTTCGTCAACGCCGACGACGAACCCCACTCGATCTCCATCGACACCATCGAGTTCGACTCGGGCGACATCGCCCCGGGATCGAAGTTCCGCTGGGTCTTCCGCCAGAAGGGCCGCTTCCGCTATCACTGCGAAGTGCATCCGAAGATGAAGGGCCTCCTGATCGTTCGCTGACCGCCTTCCCGCACCGGACTCGCTCCCCATGATCGGCCAGCTCATTGCGCAGCTCGCGCAGGCGAACATCGAACTGTGGCACGAGGAGGACAAGGCGCGCCTCACCGACGTCCACGTCGTGGCCGCCGCCAAGCGCAACGTCGACAAGCTCAACCAGCGTCGCAACGACCTCATCGAGCAGATCGACGCCACCGTGCGGCAGGTCATCGCCGACGCCCAGGGCAAGAAGTAACCCATGGCCGAAACCATTGGCTGGCTCTGCGACAAGCTCGGCATCATCGAGCTCAAGCTCTACCACATGCGCGAACAGGCCGAGCGTGCCGACGTCACGCCGGAGTTCCGCGACCTCTGCACCAACAAGGTGTCGGTCATGATCGAGCAGCGCGACGACCTCGCCGCCGAGCTCACGCAACTCCTCGGCGACATCGCCAGCGGCCGCGTCGTCCCCAAGGTCTACCGGCAGTTCAAGATGTATAATGACCCGCAGTACCGCGCGCCGGGCGCCCCCACGTGAAGGCGGTCATCCTCGCCGGCGGACTCGGCACGCGCCTCGCCGAGGAAACGAGCGTCCGCCCCAAGCCCATGGTCGAGATCGGCGGCAAGCCGATCCTCTGGCACATCATGAAGATCTACGCGGCCCACGGCATCACCGACTTCGTGATCTGCCTCGGCTACAAGGGCTACATGATCAAGGAGTACTTCGCCAACTACTTCCTGCACCAGGCCGACGTCACCATCGACCTGGCCGCCAACAAGATCGACGTGCACGGCGCCAAGGCCGAACCGTGGAAGGTCTCCCTCATCGACACCGGTGAGACCACCATGACGGGCGGCCGCCTCCGCCGCGTGCGCGACTACCTGGGCAAGGACGACTTCTGCTTCACCTACGGCGACGGCGTGGGCGACGTGGACATCACGAAGCTCGTGGCCCAGCACAAGGCGTCGAAGCGCCTCGCCACCGTCACGGTCACCCACCCGCCGGGTCGCTTCGGCGCCGTGCGCCTCGACGGCCAGCGTGTCAGCGAGTTCGTGGAGAAGCCCGCCGGCGACGGCTCGTGGATCAACGCCGGCTTCTTCGTCTGCTCCCCCGGCGTGCTCGACTACGTGAAGGGCGACGACACCACCTGGGAGCGCGAACCCATGGAGCAGCTCGCCCGCGACGGGCAGCTCGGCGCCTACACCCACGAGGGGTTCTGGCAGCCCATGGACGCGCTCCGCGACAAGCAGCAGCTCGAGGGCCTCTGGGCCTCGGGCGCCGCTCCGTGGAAGCGCTGGTGATCAACCACACCTTCTGGCGCGACAAGCGCGTCGTCGTCACCGGCCACACCGGCTTCAAGGGCAGCTGGCTTTCGCTCTGGCTCGAATCGATGGGCGCCCACGTGTCGGGCTATGCGCTCGCGCCGAACACCACGCCCAACCTCTTCACCATGGCCCGCGTCGGCGACGCCATGGCCTCCACCATCGCCGACGTGCGCGACGAGACGGCGCTCGCCGCGGCCCTGCGCACCGCCGACCCCGAGATCGTCTTTCACCTCGCCGCGCAGCCCCTCGTCCGTGCCTCGTACCGCGAGCCGGTGGCCACCTTCGCCACCAACGTCATGGGCACGGTGCACCTCCTCGAGGCCGCGCGAACCCTGCCGAGCCTGCGCGCCGTCGTGGTCGTCACGACCGACAAGGTGTACGAGAATCGCGAGTGGCCCTGGGGCTATCGCGAGAACGAGACGCTGGGCGGCCACGACCCGTATTCCGCCAGCAAGGCCGCGGCCGAGCTCGTGGTGGCGAGCTATCGGCGCTCCTTCTTCGGATCCCCCGTGCACGGGCGCATGGTCGGCATCGCCTCCGCACGCGCCGGCAACGTCATCGGCGGCGGCGACTGGGCCGAGGACCGGCTCGTCCCCGACGCGGTGCGCGCGCTCGAACGGGGCGACGTGGTGCGCGTCCGGCATCCGCACGCCGTGCGCCCGTGGCAGCACGTGGTCGAACCGCTCGCGGGCTACCTGCTCCTCGCCGAACGTCTCGTGGCCGACGCACCCGCCTTTGCCGACGCCTGGAACTTCGGCCCCGACCACGGCGACGCGCGCTCCGTGAGCTGGATCGTGGACCACATGACCCGCCAGTGGGGCAGCGGCGCGCGATGGGACGCCGAACCTGGCGACCACCCCCACGAGACCTCCTACCTCTCCCTCGACATCGCCAAGGTCCGCGCCCGCCTCGGCTGGCGCCCGCGCCTCGACCTCGCCACCGCCCTCGACTGGACCATGGACTGGTACCAGCGTCGCACGCGCGGCGAGGACATGCGCGCCGTGACCCTCGAGCAGCTGGCGCGCTTCGAGTCCCTCCCGTGACCGATCACGCTCCGCATTGCCGCTCCTGCGGCGCCCCGCTCCGCACCACCTTCGCCGACCTCGGCATGTCGCCGCCGTCGAACGCCTACCTCACGGCGGCGCAGCTCACCCAGGCCGAGGCCTTCTTCCCGCTGCATGCGTGGGTGTGCGGGTCGTGCTTCCTCGTGCAGCTCGAACAGTTCCAGACCCCCGACGAGATCTTCAGCGAGTACGCCTACTTCTCGTCCATGTCCGACAGTTGGCTCGCCCACGCCAAGGGTTACGCGGCCGCCGCCATCGCCCGGCTCAACCTCGGGCCCCAGAACCAGGTGGTCGAGATCGCCAGCAACGACGGCTACCTGCTGCAGTACTTCCACGCCGAGGGCATTCCGGTGCTCGGCATCGAGCCCGCCGCCAACGTGGCGAAGCACGCCGAGGCCCGGGGCATCCGCTCGGTGGTCAAGTTCTTCGGCCGCGCCACCGCGCAGGAGCTCGTCGACGCCGGCACGCGCGCCGACCTGCTCATCGGCAACAACGTGCTCGCCCATGTGCCCGAGCTGAACGACTTCATTGCCGGCCTCAAGGTGCTCCTCGCCCCCACCGGCGTGATCACCATGGAGTTTCCGCACCTGCTGCGGCTCATGGCCGAGAACCAGTTCGACACCATCTATCACGAGCACTTCTCGTACCTCTCGCTGCACACCGTGCGCGCCGCCTTCGCCCGGCACGGCCTCGTGCTGTTCGACGTCGACGAGATCCCCACCCACGGCGGCTCGCTGCGCATCCACGCGCGCCACGCCGAGGATGCCTCGCGTCCGGTCACCGATCGCGTCGGCGCCGTGGCGGCCAAGGAGTCCGCCGTCCGCCTCGACACCCTTGCTGCGTACGGGGAGTTCGACGAACAGGTGAAGGAGACCAAGCGCGCGTTGCTGTCGTTCCTCGTCGAGGCCAAGCGCGCCGGCAAGCATATCGCGGGTTACGGCGCCGCTGCCAAGGGCAACACCCTGCTCAA
>JANLSF010000169.1:0-5164 GCA_031362285.1 Gemmatimonadota bacterium
TTGAGCAGGGCCAGCGCCTCGCGCTCCGCCGGATCCGCCTCGCCGAGTTCGCCCTGGATCGTGCGCAATTGCTGCCGCAGGATCTGCTGGCGCTGCTCCTGCGCCATCGAGTGTTCGGTCTTCTTGCGCACGTCATCGAGCACGCGCGAGCGCGCCAGTTCCTTCTCCAGCCGGGAGACGATGAAGGTGAGCCGGTCGGCGACGTCCACGCGCTGCAGCACCTGGTCGCGATCGGCAATCCGGAACTCGAGATGCGTGGCCACGAGGTCGGCAAAGCGCGACGGGTCCGACACGTTCATGCGCAGCAGCTCGGCGGCGTCGCGCGGCACCCGGTCACTCGAGGCCGCCAGGGCTTCGGCGGCGGCGAGCGCGCGCGTCACGAGGCCCGCGGTTTCGGGCGACGCCTTGCCGTTCCGGGGCTCCACCACGCGGGCCATCGGGAACGGCGTCTCGCACGTGATGTCGTCGATGACGATCCGGGCCAGCCCTTCGAGCGTGACTTGCACCGTGCCGCCGGGGAGGTTGATCCGCTCATGCACCCGGACGGCCACCGCAACGCGGCCGACAAACGACTGCGGGTCCGTCTCGTCGGCCGCCCCGGCCGCCACCGCGAGCGCCACCACCAGCCCGGGATCCGGGTTGGCGCGGAGCAGCGCCAGGTTCTCCGGCGCCCCCATCTGCACGGCGATCGTGCCCAGGGGGTAGACCAACGTCGACCGCAGCGCGAGCAGGGGAAGCTCGGGGGCGATCGGCAGGCGCTGGGGAGAAGAAGGCGTCAAGGTGCCGGGCGGGGGGCGGTTCGGGCGTAACTTGTTCGCGGGGCGTAATCTAGCTACGTTCCACGGCTATGTTTGACGAGCTTTCCGAGAAGCTGGAACAGACCTTCGCCCGCCTCCGCGGGCGGGGGGTCCTGACCGATGCCGACATCAAGGACGGGCTGCGGGAGATCCGCCGCGTCCTCCTCGAAGCCGACGTCTCGTTCAACCTGACCCGGGAATTCCTCCAGCGCGTGGAGGAGCGGGCCAAGGGCGTGGCCGCCATCCGCACGGTGTCGCCGGCCCAGCAGATCGTCAAGATCGTCTACGACGAACTGACCACCATGCTCGGCGAGCGCCGCGCCACGCTCAAGCTGAGCTCCGTGCCGCCCACGGTGGTCATGCTCGTGGGCCTCCAGGGCTCGGGCAAGACCACCACCGCCGCCAAGCTGGCCCGCCGCCTCAAGGACGAACACAAGTCGGTCCGGCTCATCGCCGCCGACGTCTACCGCCCGGCGGCCATCGACCAGCTCGAAACGCTCGGCAAGTCGCTCGACGTGCCGGTCTACGCCGATCGCTCCACCACCGACGTGGTGAAGATTGCCCGCGCCGGTCTCGAGCTGGCCCGCCGCGACCGCGATCGCGTGGTGATCGTCGACACCGCCGGCCGGCTGCAGATCGACGACGACATGATGGCGGAGCTGGAGCGCCTGAAGGAGGCCATTCGTCCCGACGAAATCCTCCTCGTGGCCGACGGCATGACCGGCCAGGACGCGGTGAACATTGCCGTCGGCTTCAACGACCGGCTCAACGTCACGGGCGTCATCCTCACGAAGATGGACGGCGATGCGCGCGGCGGCGCCGCCCTGTCGATCTACGGCACCCTCAAGAAGCCGATCAAGTACATCGGCGTCGGCGAGAAGACCGACGCCCTCGAGGAGTTCCACCCGGACCGCATGGCCGGGCGCATCCTCCAGCAGGGCGACGTCCTCACCCTCGTCGAAAAGGCGCAGGAAGCGTTCGACAACGACACGGCCAAGGCGCTCGAAAAGAAGGTCCGCAAGGAAGGGATGGACCTGAACGACTTCCTGAACGCCATGAAGCAGGTGCAGAAGCTCGGGCCCCTGGAAGGGGTGCTCAAGATGCTCCCCGGCGTGAACACGAAGATGCTGAAGGACGCCAAGATGGACCCCAAGCGGCTCAAGCATGTGGAGGCCATCGTGCTCTCCATGACGCAGGCCGAGCGCAAGGATCCCACCCTCATGAACGGCTCCCGCCGCGCGCGCGTGGCCAAGGGGTGCGGCCGGCCGGTGTCCGAAGTCAACCGGCTGCTCGAGCAGTTCCGCGACATGCGGAAGATGATGAAGAAGGCGACCTCCGGCGGTGGTGGGCGGATGCCCAACATGTTCGGCGGATTCCGTTAGGTTACGGGTCTGCTCCACCCAGGTGCGGCACGGAACCCCCGTGCACGCGATGAGCCTGGTGCACCACACGCAGTTCGATCTGCACTCACCCTGAACGAGGCATCATCACCATGGTTCGTATCCGACTCCGTCGCGTGGGGCGCAAGAATTCGCCCCAGTACCGCATCGTCGTCGCCGACTCGCGCGCCCCGCGCGACGGCAAGTTCATCGAGATCATCGGCCAGTACGTGCCCCGTTCGGGCGAGACGGCGGTCAACCTGAAGGCCGACCGCGCCAACTACTGGCTCGACAAGGGCGCGCAGCCCTCCGACACTGTCCGCTCGCTCCTCCGCAAGGCGGGAGTGATGAAGGCGCGTCACGAGGCCAAGGTCGGCGCCAAGCGCGCCGCCACCGCGATCAAGGTCGCCGAGTAGGTCGCGGCGCGACCGGCAGAGCACGTGAGCGCTGAGCGCGCCGCGTACGCCCTCGTCGGGCGCGTCCGCAAGGCTCATGGCATCCGCGGCGAACTGGTCGTGGAGCCGATGACGGATCGGCCGGGTGCGTACTTCGCACCGGGCTTGGGTCTTTTCGCGGGGGATGCCGGCGGCGACCCGTTGCGGTTGCCCGGTGCACCGGGCGCGCCGCGCGATCCCGAGGCGTCGCCCATGCGGCTCACCGTGACGGCCGTCCGCACGCATCAGGAGGCGTACCTCCTGACGCTGGACGCGGTGGCCGATCGGACCACGGCCGAACTCTGGCGCGGCCGCACCCTGCTCGTGCCCGTCGACGAGATGAGCAAGCCCGAAGCGGGGGAACTGTTTCTCCACGAACTCGCCGGCATGTCGGCCAGCGACGAGGCCGGCGCCTCGCTCGGCGAGATCACGGCGTGGTACGAGGTCCCGCAGGGGATTCTCCTCGGATTGACCCGCGAGGGGAAGGAAACGCTGGTCCCGTTCGTGGACGACATCGTGCGCCACCTGGATCGCGAGGCGCGCACCATGGTGCTCCGCCTCCCCGAGGGGCTCGGCGCGTGACGCTGGTCGTGAACGTCGTCACGATCTTCCCCGAGTACTTCGCCGCGCCGCTCACGCTGTCCATCCCGGCGCAGGCCGCCGACGCGGGCAGCGTGCGCTACAACGTGGTGAACCTCCGCGACTACACGCATGATCGCCACCAGAAGGTGGACGACTATCCGTATGGCGGCGGGCCGGGGATGGTCATGAAGCCCGACCCGTTCTTCGAGGCCGTGGAGGGACTGGGCGCCACGAGCCCGATCGTGCTGCTGTCGCCGCGCGGCAAGCGATTCACGCAGGCCGTCGCGGCGCGCTTTGCCGCCGGCACCGAGCTCACCCTGCTCTGCGGCCACTACAAGGACGTGGACCAGCGCGTGGCCGACCACCTGGCCACGGAAGAGCTTTCGCTCGGTGACTTCGTGATGTCGGGCGGCGAACCCGCGGCGCTGGCCATCATCGATGCCGTGGTCCGGTTGCTCCCCGGCGCCATGAGCGATCATGAGAGCGCGGCCACGGATTCGTTCTACGTCGATCCGAACGGGTTGTCCGGTCCGAGCTACACGCGGCCGCCGGAGTTCCGCGGCCACACCGTGCCCGAGGTGCTGCTCTCGGGAGACCACGCGAAGATCGCCGCGTGGCGGAAGGCCGAAGGGGAGCGGATCACGCGCGAGCGTCGATAGTCGGCTGACCCGATGTCGCAAATCGCCCCATCTTTGTGGGTCTTGCGCCCTCCCTGCGCCGACCTTACCGTGTCGTGTCTGTTCGACCCGCCCCCACCCACGGAGAAGACCGCATGAAGCGATTCGCCGCGCTCGCCATGCTCCCGTTCGTCGCTGCCGCCTGTGCCGACACCGGCCCCCGCTCGGCCGAAGCCGACGAGGCCGCGCTTCCGGTCCAGGAAGCCAAGCTGATCCCCGGCCAGTACATCGTCATCCTGCGCCCGTCGGCCCCGGCCACGCAGATCATGAACGCGGTGGTGCCCATGCCGGGCGTGCAGGTCCGGAACGTGTACGTGGCCGCCGTGAACGGCTTCGCCGCCACGCTCTCCCCCGAGGCCCTCGCCCAGTTGCAGGCCGACCCGAACGTGGCCTACATCGAGCAGGACCAGGTCATGACGGCCGATGCGACGCAGACGGGCGCAACGTGGGGCCTTGACCGCACGGACCAGCGCAACCTGCCGCTCTCGGGCACGTACACGTACGCCAACACCGGCGCCGGCGTGACGGCGTACATCATCGACACCGGGATCAACACCACGCACAACGAGTTCGGTGGCCGCGCCTCGGTGGGCTACGATGCCATCGGCGACGGCCGGAACGGCATTGACTGCAACGGACATGGCACGCACGTCTCGGGTACGGTAGGCGGCAGCACGTACGGCATCGCCAAGGGGGTCACGCTCAAGGCAGTGCGCGTGCTCGACTGCACCGGCTCCGGCTCCAACTCCGGCGTCATCGCGGGCGTGGACTGGGTGACGGCGCACCACGGCGGCGCCTCGGTGGCCAACATGTCGCTCGGCGGCGGTCCCTCCACGGCGCTCGACAACGCCGTCACCAACTCGATCAATTCGGGGGTGACGTACGCGATCGCCGCCGGCAACAGCAACCGCAATGCGTGCAACTTCTCGCCGGCCCGCACGTCGTCGGCCATCACCGTGGGCGCCACCACCAGCACCGACGCCCGCGCCTCGTACTCGAACTACGGCGCCTGCCTCGACCTCTTCGGCCCGGGTTCGAGCATCACGTCGTCGTGGATCGGTTCCAACACCGCCACCAACACCATCAGCGGCACCTCGATGGCAACACCGCACGTGGCGGGCGTCGCAGCGCTCTACCTGCAGTCGAACCCCGGCGCGTCGGCGGCCTCGGTGCGCAACGCGCTCGTGGCCAACGGCACCACGGGCAAGGTGACGAGCGCCGGGCGCAATTCCCCCAACGTGCTGCTGTACTCGAACTACTAGCTCCGACCAGGTCGTCGGCCGGGGGACGCCCCC
>JANLSF010000579.1:0-2598 GCA_031362285.1 Gemmatimonadota bacterium
TCAGAGGCGGCCGCGCGCCTCCGCGGCTTGGGCGGCAGCTCTTTCAAGGCAGGAGGAGTCACGAGGTATTGACGCCCCCCGGGGCGAGGGGGTCACGCCGAGCCCGCCGGTTGGTCGAACCGTGCTAGGGCGCCATGCCCGGGCACTCGGCGCTGCCGCCGGAACGCGCGCCATACTCGGTCCGCGCCAGCGTCGCCGTGCCGTCCGGGGCCAGCTGCAGGACGAACAGGTTGGCGTACGCCGCGTCGCAGATGTCGGGCAGCTTGGGGCCACCCAGGGCGGCAATGATGAGCGGCACCGTGTTGCTGTGCCCGACCACCAGCACCGCCCCGGCGGGCATCGCGCGGACCGCGTCGGCCACCGCCCGTGCATGATCGGCCGCCGGACCGGCCACGCGGAGGACCTGCGGCGTGATCCCGAGACGCTCGGCGAGGGGACGACCCGTGTCGCGCGTCCGCAGCAGGTGCGTGGTGAGGATCGAGCGGACGCCGGCGTCGGCGAGGACGCCAACGAGGGCCAGCGCGCGCCCTTCGCCGGCCGCCGTGAGTGGCGGATCGGCAGCGGGTTGGGCGCCCTTCTCGGCGTGCCGTACGAGGTACACGGTGCGCGCCATCGCGGTCGGCGCAACCGGCACGGCCGACACGGCCGGGGCCGAGGCGCATCCGGCGAGGAGCATCACGGCAAGCAGGGCCAGCTTCAGGCCCCCCGCCGCGTGCGCGTGGCGCAGCGTCCGGCGTAGGCGATGGTTGGACATGGGTGCGACGTCTCCGGGAGGAACGGTCATGGAGCGCGCAACCGCCGTGGGCCGCTCAATCCTTGAAGCGATCGGCATTCCGCTCCAGCCACTTGGTGTCGACCTCGCCACGCACGAAGTCGGGATCGTTCATGAGCTTGGCGAGGAACGGAATGGTCGTCGTCGGCCCCTGCACGATGAACTGATCGAGCGCCCACTTCATGCGGCCGATCGCCTCGGCGCGCGTTCCGCCCTGCACGATCAGCTTGCCGATCATCGAATCGTAGTACGGCGGAACGCGGTAGCCCGCGTAGGCGGCCGTGTCGACGCGGATGCCGGGGCCTCCGGGGAGGTGGAAGACTTCGATCGTCCCCGGGCTTGGCTGAAAGGTGCGTTGCGGGTCCTCGGCGTTGATGCGCACCTCGATCACGTGGCCGCGCTTCGGCGGCAGCTCCGTGTACGAGAGGGGCAGTCCCGCCGCGACGCGGATCTGCTCCTTCACGAGGTCCACGCCGTAGAGCTGCTCCGTGACGCAGTGCTCGACCTGGATGCGGGTGTTCATCTCCATGAAGTAGAACGAGCCATCCTCGTCGAGGAGCATCTCGATGGTGCCGGCGCCGACGTAGTTGATCGCCTTCGCGGCCTTGATGGCCGCGTCCCCCATGCGCTTCCGCAACTCCGGGGTCATCACGGGACACGGCGCCTCCTCGATCAGCTTCTGCTGGCGGCGCTGCACCGAGCAGTCGCGCTCGCCCACGTGGATGACCGTGCCCTGCGAGTCCCCCATGATCTGGAACTCGACGTGCCGCGGCTTGAGGAGAAACTTCTCGACGTAGACATCGCCGTTGCCGAAGGCCGACAGGGCCTCCTGGCGGGCCAACGCGAAGTTGCGGAGGAACTCGTCGGCATCGCGCGCCACGCGCATGCCCTTCCCGCCCCCGCCCGCCGATGCCTTGATGATCACCGGGAAGCCGCTCTGCTCGGCGAACACGAGGGCCTCGTCGGGGTCCTCGACCGGTCCGGGCGTGCCCGGCACGACCGGCACGCCGGCAGCGGTGGCCGTGCGTCGCGCGGTGGCCTTGTCGCCCATCGTCCGGATCTGCTCCGGCGAGGGGCCGATGAAGGTGATGTTGCTCGCCGCGCAGTTTTCCGCGAACCCGGCGTTCTCCGCCAGGAAGCCGTAGCCCGGATGAATCGCGTCGGCGCCCGTGATCTCCGCGGCGGCAATGATGCGCGGGATGTTGAGGTAGCTCTCGCGGCCGGCCGGGGGGCCGATGCACACGTCATCGTCGGCGAACCGCACGTGCAGGCTCTCGCGGTCGGCCTCGGAATAGACGGCCACGGTCTGCACGCCCAGCTCGCGGCAGGCGCGAATCACCCGCAACGCGATCTCGCCCCGATTGGCAATCAGGACCTTCTTGAACATGTCGGTCGTCCCGGGCTAGGCGGTGAGCTCGTTGCCGAAGCCCGAGAACGTCGTGTCGCTCGTGCCGGCCACGCCCTGCACCGCCAGCGCGAACTCGCTCGGGTTGCTCGCGTAGAAGACCGCGCTCTCGTACGAGATCGCGCCCTGTCGGTACCAGCTCATGATGCTCTGGTCGAACGTCTGCATCCCGTACTGGATGTGCCCGTCCTTGATGAGGTCCGGGATGTTCAGCGCGGCGGTCATGTCGCGGATCTGCTCGCGCACGGCGGCCGTGTTGATGAGCACCTCGCAGGCGGGCACGCGGCCGGGCCGGTCGCTGCGCGGCACGAGGCGCAGCGAGATCACCGCCTGCAACGCGCTCGAGAGGGCGAAGCGGACCGAGGTCTGCTCCTGTGGCGGGTAGAACGACAGGATGCGGTTGATGGTCTGCGTCGCGTCG
>JANLSF010000604.1:0-3875 GCA_031362285.1 Gemmatimonadota bacterium
GCCGCGCGCGCCTGGCCGCCTTCGCGACGCGCGCGGGGATACCGCTCGTGGACCTCACGCCCGACATCCGCGCCGCCCCCGCCGACAGCATCCCCTGGTTCTTCATCACGGCCAACCAGTTGCCCGTCAACGGCGCGAGCGGGCACTACACGGTGGCCGGCCACCGGTGGGTGGCCGCGCGGCTGGCTGATCACCTGCGCGACGTGCCCGCGGCCGCGCTGCGTCCGCGGGGAGGAACGCCATGACCGGGTCCGATCCTGCTCTGGCGACGACGCCGGACGCTTCGCCCGGCGTGACCGGGCGCGTGGCCTGGGCCGTCGGCAGCTGGAGCCTGGTGCTGCTGCTCGTCATCCTCGCCGTGTTCGCGGTCGAGGGCATTGCGAGCTTCTACCTGCTCGCGACCGACCTGCGATCCTTGCGGGCGCGCCGCGAGAACGAGCGCCCCCACACCACGTACGACACTCTGCTGGGGTGGGTGAACCGGCCGTCCGCCGTGAGCCCCGACGAGTACGGCAAGGGGATCGGACTGACCACGGATCCCCAGGGCTTCCGTGGCGGCCACGCGCTCTCCGCGGAACCGAAGGCCGGCACCGTCCGGATCGCCTGCTCCGGCGATTCGTTCACGCTCGGCTACGGCGTGGATGATGCGAGCACCTGGTGCGCGCGCCTGGAATCGTTGCTGCCGGGAGTGGAGACGATGAACCTCGGGCAGGGCGCCTACGGCATCGACCAGGCGTACCTGTGGTATGCGCGGGACGGCGTGAAGTACCGTCACGCCCTGCAGATCGTCGCCCTCACGTACGTGCAGTTCGACCGGGCCCTCAGCACGAGCTTCGTCGGCCGGTTCAAGCCGGTCCTCGACGCGGCCGACGGACGCCTGGTGGCGCGCGGCGTGCCGGTGCCGCCGCAGACCAATGCGGCGCTCCGGAATGCGTATGCCGTCCGCCTCTTCGAGGAGCTGCGCGCCCTGCAATGGCTGCGCCGCTTCTCCAGCTTCAACGGGACCTCGCGGGTGGCGCGCGACGTGGACGCCCGATGGCCCCTGTTCGATGCCATCTTCGCTGCACTGGCGGAGGGCCATCGGCAGCGCGGCAGCCACCTCGTGATCGTCTACCTGCCGACCCCCAAGGACCGGACGCCCGGGCCGCTCGATGCCAGGCGCGCGCGCTCGGCGCAATCGGCGGCAGCCCACGGCATTCCCTTCATCGACCTCACCGACGCGATGCGCGCCATGCGACCGGATTCGTCTGACCTCGCCTTCATCAGCCGCGCACCGGCCGGTGCCGCGCCCGGTGTGCCCGGGCACTACACGAAGCTTGGCAACGACTGGGTCGCGCGGCAGTTGGCGGCTCGCCTGCGCGAGGTGCCGAACGTCGGCGCCCTGTTCGTCCCCGTGCCGTCGCGTCCCGCCGCCGGTCGCGCCAAGTGAGCACGCCGGGGGATGCCGGGACCGATGCCTCGCGGCGTGCCGAGGTGTTCCGGAAGATCTTCGACACCAACTATTGGAAGGGCGAGCAGTCGGTCTCGGGAACGGGCTCGGATCCGACGCAGACGGACGTGATCCGGACCGAGGTCCCGGCGCTGCTCACGCGCATCGGCGCGCGCAGCATGCTGGATGCCCCGTGCGGCGACTTCGCCTGGCTGCGCGACGTGGACCTGCCCGTGGAACGCTACATCGGGGCCGACATCGTGCCGCCGCTCGTGGATCGGTTGCGGGCCGGGTTCGCCACGGCGCAGCGATCGTTCATCGTGGCCGACCTCGTGCAGGACACGTTGCCGGCGGTCGACCTGATCCTCTGCCGCGATTGCCTCGTGCACTTGCCGTATGTCGACATCACGCGCGCCGTCGAGAATTTCCGCGCGAGTGGCGCGACCTGGCTCCTCACCACCACGTTCCCGGGCCGCTCGGCCAATCGGGACATCCGCGTGGGGCGATGGCGGCCGCTCGACTTGCAGGCGGCGCCGTTCCACTGGCCGGTGCCGGACGACGTCATCCTCGAGAAGTGCACGGAGAGCGACGGTCGCTATCCAGACAAGTCGTTGGCGCTCTGGCGCATCGCGAACCTCCCGCGACCGGTGCGTCCGTCGCTTGTCGGTCGCATCGCGCGACGGCTCGGCCTCGCCCGCTGAGCGCGGAAAGCGGCGCGGTGCGCTGGGGCCCGACCGCCACAGGCCCCGCGCGCTATCGTGATGCGCGCATCACCGGGAGCCACGACGCGCCGGTTGCGTCGCGCGGCGGGCGCACGCCGAGCCATGCGGCCGCAGTGGGGATCACGTCGATCACGCGCGCCGTGGGGAGGCGGCGGGCCGCGAAGCCGTCGCCCCACGCGCAGAAGGCGCTCCGCATGTCGGGGGCCGTGCTCCTGTAGCCATGGTTCCCCGTGACGGGGCGCCGAACGGCGAGCGCGGGTCCGCCGGTCTCGCTCACGGCAATCCACCCCGCTGCGAGGTCCCAGTACGCATCGCCACCGGCGGGGCCCCCAATGCCCAGGGAGTCGCCCGGCGCGGGCCGCCGGAAGGCGGTGAAGACGCGCCCGCCCGCCGAGTCGCGGAGCGCACCGAGCACCGCCTCGGCGCGCGCCAGCACGACCGCCGCCGAGTCGTCGGGCACCGGCCCGCCCCGTGCGCTGGTGTTCACGGTGAGCCAGTAGCCGGCCGGAGTGAACACGAGCGAGGTGCGCGGCACCAGCCGGCCGCGCGCGTCGAGCGTGGCGAGCCCGGCAGCCGCGAGCGCCACGTTCACGCGCACCGTGCTGCTGCTGGCCCGCATGCCATGATCGCCGGTGACGAACACGGCGGTGCCCGGACGTTCGGAGGCGAGCGTGCGAAGCAACGCGAGGTGGCGGTCCGCGTACGCCCAGACGGCGGCGCGCAGGGCGCGCGCGGCACGCCGCTGCAGGCTGTCGTCGGCCACGACGATGGGACGCGACGCGTCGCCCCACGCGAGGTGGTCCACGCCGTCGCCGATGCTGAGGTAGGTGAGCAGGGCGTCGGGGCGGGCGGCGTGCCAACTCCACCGCACGCCCTGCATGGCCAGGTGTGCCGCCAGCTCGACGCTTTCGAGGTAGCGCGCCTCGGCCACGCCGGTGCCGTGCTCCCGATAGGTGGGGCCGAACACGCCGCGCGCCCACACGCCGTCGGCGCCGTTGCCCACGAACCCGGGCACGGGGCCGAGGAACATGCCATCGAGCGTGGCGCGATTGGTACGCACGATGTTGATCTCGGGCTGGAACAGCGTGAACCGCGTGCCGGTGGTGTCGAGCGCAAACAGGCGCCACCGAACCAGGCCCGCCCCGGCGAGCGTTCCCACCCGCACGGCTGGCGAGAAGTGCCCGGCCAGCGGTTGCGCACGCCTGGCGGGGCGGGCCTCCATGGCCACAACGCGCACCGCCGCCAAGAGGTCGCGGGCGCCCACGGCGATCCACATCCGGTCGTAGCGGCCCTGGTCACCCGTGAGCAGGGCGAACGCGGAGTCGGAGCCGATGGCCCAGCTGATCTCGCGCGCCGCCGGCGCATGGCGGGGCAGCCGTTCTACGCCGACCCAGCGACCTGCCGGTCGGATCGCCACCGTCGCCTCCGACAACACCGTGTCCATGGCCACGCGGCTGTTGTATCCGTTCACGACCCAGAGGCGCTGCAAGGTCAGCAGGGACTCCGCCTGTGCGCGTCGTTCGGCGCCGTCCGGCTTCCACGGATAGCCCGGTGCCTCGGGTGCCTGCGTCACGTGTAGCGCGACCACGCGCTTCCCTTGTCGCGCGAAGGCGAGCCACGCGGGTTCGGCGTCGAGATGGCGGGCGAGAAATCCGTCGCCGGTCGACCACGCGCTGCCGGTGTCGGACGGCGGCACGCCGAGCCGGTTGCCGGCGATGCCGTTG
>JANLSF010000119.1:0-4575 GCA_031362285.1 Gemmatimonadota bacterium
CCAACGTCTCCATCGATGCCGAGGGGAACGTGATCGCCGAGCGTCCCGGCACGGGCACGGGGCCGGTGGTGGTGCTCGCCGCGCACCTCGACACCGTGTTTCCCGAGGGCACCGACGTGACGGTCAAGCGCAGCGGGACGCAGATGAAGGCGCCCGGCATCGGCGATGACTGCCGCGGGCTCGCGGTGCTCCTCGCGGTGGGGCGCGCGCTGCAACTCGAGAAGGTGAAGACCAGGGGGACGATCCTGCTCGTGGCCAACGTGGGCGAGGAAGGGCCCGGCGACCTGCGGGGCTCGCGCTACCTGTTCAACAAGTCGCCGCTCCGGAGCCGCATCACGCACTTCATTTCCGTGGACGGCACCGGGCTCGGGGTGGTGCACCGGGGCGTCGGGAGCCACCGGTACAAGGTGCGGTTCGTGGGACCGGGCGGGCACAGCTACGGTGCCTTCGGCATGCCGAGTCCGGCGCATGCCATGGGGCGCGCCATCGCGAAGATCGCCGAGCTGCGCACGCCCGCGAGCCCCAAGACGACGTTCAACGTCGGGGTGGTCTCGGGCGGCACCAGCGTGAACTCCATTCCCTTCGAGGTGGCCATGGAGGTCGACATGCGCTCGGAGTCGGCCGTGGAGCTCGACAAGGTGGATGCGCAGATCCGCGCCGCGATCGCGGCCGGCGTGGCGGAGGAGAAGGCGCGCTGGCCGCAGTCAAGCGCCGCGCTCGACGTGAAGATCGATACCCTCGGCATCCGCCCCGCGAGCGAGACGCAGACGGAGAACACGCCCATCGTGCGGATCGCCCTCGATGCGGCGATGACGTTCGGGGGCGCGCGCCTCGTGCCGCACGCGGGCAGCACCGACGCCAGCGCGGCGATGTGGAGCGGCGTTCCTGCCATCACGATCGGCGGTGGCGGGCTCGGCACCGACGCGCACTCGCTGCGCGAGGCGTATGACGACGGCAAGGAGGGGTGGAAGGGGCCGCAGTTCGCGCTGAGCATCGTGACCACGCTCACGGGGCTCGCCGGGGTGACGCCGTGAGCAGTCCGGTCGCTCCCATCCCCGGCATCGCCCCCAACCACCCCGTCGACCAGCCGTCCACGATCTGGAAGGTGATCGCCGCCTCGAGCGCCGGCACGGTCATCGAGTGGTACGACTTCTACATCTTCGGCTCGCTCGCGACGATCCTCGCCGGCGTCTTCTACCCCGCCACCGACAGCGAGCTCACGAGCTTCCTCAAGACGCTGGCCACCTTCGCGGTGGGGTTCGCGGTGCGCCCGTTCGGCGCCCTCTTCTTCGGACGCATCGGCGACCTCGTGGGACGGAAGTACGCCTTCACGATCACCCTCGTGCTCATGGGCGGCTCCACGGCCATCATCGGGCTCCTGCCGGGCTACGGCACCATCGGCGTGGCGGCGCCCATCATCCTCGTGCTGCTGCGCATGCTCCAGGGGCTGGCGCTGGGCGGCGAGTACGGCGGCGCGGCGGTGTACGTGGCCGAGCACAGCCCCGACGACAAGCGCGGCTTCTACACGAGCTTCATCCAGACCACCGCCACGCTCGGCCTGTTCGTCTCGCTGATGGTGATCCTCGCCACGCGCACCTTCATGGGCGAGGCGGAGTTCAAGGCGTGGGGATGGCGCATCCCCTTCGTGCTGTCGGTGGTGCTCGTGTACTTCTCGTACTACATCCGGGCGAAGATGTCGGAGTCGCCCCTCTTCACGCAGCTCAAGGCGGCGGGGAAGACGAGTACGCAGCCGCTCAAGGACGCCTTCGGGACGGCCGAGCGATGGAAGGTGTTCTTCCTCGTGCTGTTCGGCATCACCGGCGGGCAGGCCGTCGTCTGGTACACCGGGCAGTTCTACGCCCTCTTCTTCCTGCAGACCGTGCTCAAGGTGCCGCTGGCCA
Organism: Gemmatimonadota bacterium; assembly: GCA_031362285.1. Lineage (GTDB taxonomy): Bacteria > Gemmatimonadota > Gemmatimonadetes > Gemmatimonadales > Gemmatimonadaceae > JACPPC01. Next base: position 1,902 of record JANLSF010000119.1, read on the forward strand.
CGACGTACATCATCGTCGCCGTGGCGCTCGTCATCGGCACGCCGTTCTTCGTGGTCTTCGGCGCGCTCTCCGATCGCATCGGCCGCAAGCGGATCATGCTCACCGGCATGCTCCTGGCCGCGGTGAGCTACTACCCCATCTATCACGCGATGAAGGCGGCGAGCGATCCGGTGCAGCCGGTGACGCTCACCATGCTCGTGGCGGTGCAGATGCTGTTCGTGACCATGAGCTACGGCCCCGTCGCGGCGTTCCTCGTGGAGAGCTTCCCGGCCAAGATCCGCTACACCTCGATGTCGCTTCCCTACCACTTCGGCAACGGGTGGTTCGGGGGCTTCCTGCCGCTCATCGCCACGGCCTTGGTGGCCAGGACGGGCAACATCTACGCCGGCCTCTGGTACCCGATCGGCGTCGCGCTCATGACCGTCGTGATCGGCGCCTTCTGGGTGAAGGAGAGCAAGGCGGTGAAGCTGTGGGATGAGCTCCACGCGGAGTGAGGGCAGGCGCGGCGGCGCGTTCGTGAAAGCAAGCCAGCGTCGGACTCGTTGCGCCTGACGATATTCGTGGAGGAGGCTCGGCGGCGCGCGCATCGTGGTGACGCATCGGCCTGCTGCCGCGTCGAACAGGGCTTGCCCGGAGGGAGAATCCTCACCTTCGGGTCCCTCACCGTCCCGGTGCACGACCACGTTCCCACTCAATCCTCAACGACGCACCGTGCCCATTGGATGCGCCTCCGGCCGGGTCGCGACCTCGGCACGACGCGTCGCGTCGCCCACGCATGATCACCCTCGTCCGGGGGGGACCGCTCGGCGTGGGCGCTCCCTAGCTTTCCTCCCATGACGAGCCGTGTCGGGGCCCCCGGTTCGACCATTTCGCACTACCGCATCGAGGCCGAGTTGGGCCGCGGCGGCATGGGCACGGTGTATCGGGCCATGGACATGACGCTCGGCCGCGCGGTGGCGATCAAGGTCGTGCATCCCACGCCGCTCCCCAACGAGACGCGCGCCGATGCGCAGCGCCGCTTCCTGCGCGAGGCGCAGATGGCGGGCGCCGTGAACCACCCGGCGCTCGTCACGGTGCACGGCTACGAGCAGTCGGGCGACGACGCCCTGATCATCATGGAGTTGCTCGAGGGGGAGACGCTCGCGCAGCAGCTCTCGCGCAAGCAGCCATGGAACGCGATCCATGCGGCGATGCTCCTGGCCTCCGTGTGCGACGGCGTGGCCGAGGCGCACCGGCGTGGCATCGTGCACCGCGACCTCAAGCCGGGGAACATCATGCTCCTCCCCGACGGGCGCGTGAAGATCCTCGACTTCGGCATTGCCGGCCTCGCCGACCGCGGCGATCACTCGCCCGCGGCGCCGATCATCGGCACCGTGGAGTACATGTCGCCGGAGCAGGTCACGGGCGCGCACGCGGGGCCGGCGGCCGACGTCTTCTCGCTCGGCACCATTGCCTACGAGATGATGACGCTCGAGCGTGCCTTCGGTGGCGGCGCGGCCGACCAGATCGCCACGCGCGTCCTGAGCGACGACCCGCCGCTGCTCGCGGACGACGCGCTGGCCGTGCTCAAGTTCGGCGTGCTGGCGCCCATCCTCTCGCGCATGCTCGACAAGGATCCGCTGCGCCGCTATCAAGATGCCGCGGCGCTGGGCGAGGCGTTGATGCCGATCGCCTACCAGCTCTCGCCGGAGTCGGGGGTGATCTTTCCCGTCACGCCGCTCGGCGACACGGGGCCGATCACCGGCGTCCTGACGCCGCCTCGCGGGCTGCCGACGGCGCTGATCGTCGCCCTGTCGATGACGCTGGCCGTCGCGCTCGGCGCGGGCGCGCTGTACGCCTTCGGCGGCAAGGCCTTCGGTCGCGCGGCGGCGACGCCGACGACATCGACGCCCCCGCGCGCCCCCGTGGCCGTCGTGCCGGCCCCCGCGCCGGCCCCGATCGTGGTGCCGCCCAAGGTGGACTCCGCGCCCGTTGCCGTGGCGCCGACCATCACGCGCATGCTGGTCTCGTCGGTCGAGGTCTCGCCGGCGGGCGCGACGATTCGACGCCTGAACGGCGATCGCCGGGAGTGGAAGGACCGGGCCGAGATCACCGTGGCCTCCGGCGACTCGGTGGCGCTCATGATCGAACACCCGCGCTACCAGCCGCGGCGTGTCTGGTTCAAGGGACGGCCGTTGCAGATCGTGCTGGGCGGTGGCACGGGCACGATGACGCTCAAGAGTCCGATCGCATCGATCGTCGAGGTGCGGGCCACCGATGGCAGCGACGTGATCCTGGCGCAGGGGGCCACGCCGCTCGTGGCGCGCCTCGCGCCCGGCACCTACCGGGCCACCTTCCGCGCGCGCTCCTTCGACGACTCGACGTTCACCTTCGACGTGAAGGAAGGGACCGATCGCGAGCTGAAGGTGGCGTACGTGGCCACCGGCGCGGTGCGCGTCGAGGTGACGAATGGTGCGGCCACCGTGCGCATCGACGGCGGCGAGTCGCGCCCGGCGCCCGCCGACTTCACGGCGCTGTCGCCGGGCCGGCACGTGATCATCGTGGAGCGAGGGGGCAACGTCACGCGCGACACGGTGTTCGTCTTCCCGAACAGGACGATCGTGCGCAAGGTGGTGGCCCCGTGAGGTGCGCATGAGCATGCTGACCGCCCTGCGCGCTCCGACGGTCGACGCGG
>JANLSF010000671.1:0-6039 GCA_031362285.1 Gemmatimonadota bacterium
GCAATGCTTGCACCAGACGAGTCGGCGCAGCGCAAGTCACACGTGGACAATGACCTAGCCACGCGCCCCCCTCGAACGGGCCCGCCGCCCTCGGGGGCGGATTGCGCCTTCACCTTGCACGATGCCAGACTCCGGGAGCGCCCGGCGCTCCCACGGTGTCCGGAAATCGGTCAGGTGACGCCGTACCGGGCGAGCTTCCTGTGCAGGGTCGAGGGGTCGATTCCGAGGACCTCGGCGGCCCGGGTCTTGTTCCCGCTTTCGCTCGAAAGCACCCAGAGGATGTACGCCCGTTCGATCGTCTCCAGCGTGGGATTCGCGGGCGTCTCGGCCGACACCAGCGGCTCGCTGCGCCGGTCGGTGACGCGGGCCGGGAGGGCGCCCGGCTCGATGACGACGCCGGTCGTGAGCAGCACCGCCCGTTCCAGGGCGTGCGACAGTTCGCGCACGTTGCCCGGCCAGGCGTAACCCTCGATCACGTCGCGGGTGGTCGCCGACAGTGTCTTGGGCGCCTCGTTCCGGTCGGACGCGAGACGGGCCAGGATACCGTCGACGAGCGGCATGATGTCGTCCGTGCGCTCGCGCAGGGGCGGCAGGTAGAGCGCGATCACGTTGAGGCGGTAGAACAGGTCGCTCCGGAATCGCCCCTGCTGCATCTCCAGTTCGAGGTCGCGATTCGTTGCCGCGATCAGGCGCACGTCGATCGGCTCGGCCTCGGTCGCGCCCACCGGAATCACCTCGCGATGCTGCAGCACGCGCAGCAGCTTGACCTGCGTCGCGGGCGCCGTCTCGCCGATCTCGTCGAGGAAGAACGTCCCGCCGCGCGCCGCCGCAAAGAGGCCTGCCTTGTCGCGCACGGCGCCGGTGAACGAGCCCTTCACATGCCCGAACAACTCGCTCTCCAGCAGCCCTTCGGGCAGTGCGCCGCAGTTGATGGACTGGAACGCCGACGCCGCGCGCGCCGACAACGTGTGGATGTAGCGCGCCACGACTTCCTTGCCCGTCCCCGACTCCCCCGTGATCAGCACCGTGGCCTCGGTGGGCGCCACCGTCTCGGCCACCTTCAGCACGTCGAGCCATCCCTTGCTCCGGCCGATCGGTCGGTCGATGGCGCCGGAGCGCGCCACCTGCTGGCGCAGCACGCGGTTCTCGGCGCGCAGCATCCGGCTCTCGGCGGCCCGGCGCAGGATCGCCACGAGTTCGTCGTTGCGGAACGGCTTCTGGATGTAGTGGTACGCCCCGTCGTTCACCGCGCGGATCGCGCTCTGCAGGTCGGCCTCGGCCGTCATGAGGACGACGGGGAGCTCGGGATCAAGGGCCTTCACGCGCGCCAGCAGCTCGACACCCGACACCAGCGGCATCCGGATGTCGGAGAGGACGAGGTCCGGGGGCGAGGCTTCGATTTCGCTCCAGCCCGCGCGCCCGCCGAGGGCCGTGCGGGGCTCGAACCCTTCCCCCTTGAGGAGGATGCGGAGGGAGTCGAGGATCCCGGCCTCGTCGTCGACGATGAGGATGGAGGGGCGGCGATCGGTCGGCGGAGGGCTCATCGATGGGCGACAGGGTCCCGGTCAGCGTGATCGACGGGAAGATAGATGGTGAAGCGAGTCCCCGACGAATCGCTGTCGACGAGCACGAGGCCGCGGTGGGCCTCGATGGCCCGGTGCACCATGGGCAGGCCGAGGCCGGTGCCGCTGGGCTTCGTGGTCTGGAAGGGTTCGAAGAGGCGGTCGCGCACCGAGGCGTCGAGGCCCGCCCCCGCATCGCTCACGCGGATGCTCACGTGCGCGCCGCGCAGCGGCAGCCCGGGCGGCAGGGCCAGCGCGTCGACGGCGGCCACGGCCACGCGCACCGTGGCACCCGGCGGCGACGCCTGCACGGCATTGAGCGTGAGGTTGAACACGGCGCGGTGCAGGAGGTCCTCGTCGCCTTCGATCGTCAGCGGCGCCGGCGGCGCCTCCAGCTCGACGCGGACGCCCTCACTCCGCTCCGGGTGCGCCGCGGCGAGCTCCAGCGCATTCCGCGCCACCGCGACGGCGTCGAGCGAGGTGAACCGTGCCGCCCGCACACGCGTGAAGTCGAGGAACTCGGAGAGAATGCGCGACACCCGGTCGGTCTCGCGGGTGATCAGCCCGGCGAGCGTCCGCTCGTCGGCGTCGGCGGCGCTGCGACGCGCCAGTTGCTCCACGGCGCTCCGGATGACGGCCAGCGGGTTCTTGATCTCGTGGGCGAGCGACGCGCCGAGGGCCGTGACGGCCTCGAGCCGCTGCGCACGTCCCTGCAACTGCTCCATCCGCTTCTGGTCGGAGATGTCCTGGAAGATGGCGGTGGCGGAGAGCTGCGCGCGCGCATCGTCGCTGCCGGCGAAGGTGGTGGTCACCCCGATCGGGTGCGAGATCCCGTCGCGGACGATCGCGCCCTCGGCGCGCGTGACGCGCTCGCGGTCACGGGCGGTGCGCCCGATCGCGGCCGCCAGCGCCGGGGCGCGCGCGGACAGCAGGGGAAGGATCGGGCGACCGACGTGGGCGCCCAGCGGGAGCCCGAGGAGCCGCGCGGCCGCGGGGTTGGCGTAGAGCAAGTGCCCCTCGCGGTCCACCGTGAGGATGCCGCTCTCGATGGCGCGGAGGATGTCCTCCGCCTGGAGGCGCACCTGCACCAGTTGCGCGGCGAGCCGTTCGCTGCCGAACCCGGAGCGACGCAGCCGTTCGGCGATGAGGGCCGATCCCACCGCGACCACGGCAAAGACGGTGAGCTGCAGCCAGAGGGCGCTGTCGAGCAGCGAGTCGACCTGCCCGAGCGAGTCGGCCGCGTAGAGCACGTTGCCGAGCACGGCAATGAGCAGCCCCCCGCCCACGGGGAGCAGCAACGCCGCCACGGCGATCACGAGCACGTAGATGCCGGTGAAGGTCGACGTCGGGCCCCCGGTGACGTGCACGACCGCCGTCACGAGCAGCAGGTCGACGACGCTCTGCAGGTAGAGGAAGGTGCGCCCCAGCGGGCGCTCCCAGATCTCCGACCAGATCGCCGACGCCACCGTGAAGACCATCGCGACGGCGAAGGTCAGCGACGCGATCAGCGTGTTGGTGGACGCGGCCCGCAGCCACGCGAGGACCGCGGCGAGGAAGATCGCGAAGGCGAGGGTGAGGCGGCCCACGTAGACCCACCGCACGATCGTGCGCGGATCGCGGACGTCGATGAGCGCGGCCTCGGTGTCGCGCGGCGTCAACGCGCCGAGGGGCTCGGGCAAGTCGGGGGGAGTCGCGTCGGTCACCGTGGGCGCAAGATGCCGGGAGGATGGCCGTCCGGGCAACCGCTGCGGACCCTTGGCCACCCCTATATTTCCCCGCTGCTCCACTCAAGGACCCGGCACGTGGCGGTACCCGCACCAACAGCGTCGGACGATTCGTGGCTCCGGCTCGGCCTGACCTTCCTGCTCGTGCTCGCGAACGGCTTCTTCGTGAGCGCCGAGTTCGCGTTCGTCGGGGCGCGTCGCAGCCGGCTGCAGCAGTTGGGCGACGCGGGGGACCGGAAGGCCCGGCGCGCCCTCGCGGTGCTCGACGACCTCGACCGGATGATCGCCTCCACGCAGGTGGGGATCACGCTGGCCTCGCTGGCGCTCGGCTGGATCGGCGAGCCGGCGCTGGCCGGCCTGCTCGACAGCGGCCTGCGCCGGCTCGGGTTCACGGCCCCGGCCGCGGTCGTGCACTCGACGGCGGCGGTGGTGACGGCCTTCGTCATCATCACGTACCTGCACCTCGTCATCGGTGAAGTGATCCCGAAGTCGGTGGCGCTCCGTGCGCCCGAGACGCTGGCCGGGTGGATGGCGGCGCCGCTGATGGTCTTCAGCAAGCTCACGGCACCCGTGGTGTGGGTGATCGACCGGTCGTCCGCCGGCCTGCTGCGCCTGGCGGGCGTGGCCGATGCGCGGGCCATGCAGCACGTGCACTCACCGGAGGAGTTGCGACTGATCGTGATGCAGGCGCGGGCACAGGGCACCCTGGACGAGAGCGACAGCGCGATGCTGGCCGGGGTCTTCGACTTCCACGAGAAGAAGGCCCGCGACGTGATGCGGCCGCGCACCGACGTGGTCGGCATCCCGCTCGACGCCACCGAGGAGGAGGCGTGGATGCTGGTGCGGCGCGAGCGGTACTCGCGCTACCCGGTGTTCACCGCGACGCTGGATGACGTGGTGGGCGTGCTGCTCGCGAAGGACCTCTTCCTGCGCGACGAGACGCAGCCGTGGTCCCTCGAGACGATGATGCGACAGCCGCTGCTCGTCCCCGACACGCGCCCGGCCGAACGGGTGCTCGACGACTTGCGGCGCACGCGGGCCCACCTGGCCGTCGTGCTGGACGAGTACGGGGGCATGGCCGGCATCGTGACCATGGAAGACCTGGTCGAGGAAGTCGTGGGCGACATCGCCGACGAATACGATCAGGCCACGCGCGACTCGCTGGAGCTCGATGGCGTACTGGAGCTCGCCGGTTCGCTGTCGCTCGTGGATGCGCGGAGCGACCATCGGCTGGCGATCCCCGAGGGTGAGTGGGCGACCATCGGGGGGTACACCTTCTCGACCCTGGGCCGGCTGCCGAAGGTCGGCGACCGGGTGAGCTTCGCGGGCGGCGAGCTCGAGGTGGTGGCGATGGACGGGCGCCGCGTGGCGGCGCTTCGGGTGCATCGGACGCGGATCGGCGGTCCGGCATGACGCACGGTGACCAGCCCGACGACACGCGCGTGCTGCGCGTGAACGCGCACGTGGCGATCCCGCGCCATGAACTCGACGTGCGCGCCTCGCGCGCCGGCGGACCCGGCGGGCAGCACGTCAACACGTCGAGCACGCGGGTGGAGGTCACCTGGCGACCGGGCACCTCGGCCGCGCTCACGGAGGCGCAGCGCGCCCGGGTCGTGGCGAAGCTCGCGGGACGCCTGGACAGCTCGGGGGCCATGCGCGTGGTCGCCGCCGACACCCGGAGCCAGTCGCAGAACCGGGAACTGGCGGAAGCGCGGCTGGCCGAGGCGGTGCGACTGGCGTTGCTCGTGCCGAAGGTGCGGCGCGCCACGCGGCCGACGCGCGCGAGCAAGGAGCGGCGCCTCGACGCCAAGAAGCGGGGCGGCGAGAAGAAGCGCGAGCGGCGCCGGCCCAACGAGGACTGACCAGCGGCCGGCGATCCCTCGGCCGGCGCTTCGAGAGGCCGCCGCGTGGGGACGGTCGCCTTACACCGGCGGGTTCGCGTCCTCGTGGTACTCGCGCTTGAGCCGGGCGAGCCCGTCGCGCGCGAAGATCGCCGCCTGCGACCCGGGGAAGCGCTCCATGATGCTGCGCAACTCGACCAGTGCCTTCCCGCGGTCGTTGAGCGGCCCGAGGTAGAGGTCGACCAGGCGATGCGAGGCATACAGCACGCGTTCGGGACGCACCGACGGCACGCGTTGCGCGGCGCGCAGCAGTTCCGCGGCGCGCGCCGGCGCCGTCTTGTGCAGGATGTAGAGGTCCGCCGCCTTGATGAGCGCCTCGACGTCCTGCGGCGCGGCGGCCACCTCCCGTTCGTACCCCCGCAGGGCCTCGCCGACGTGCCCCTGCGCGGCGAGCGCCTCGAGCGCCGAGAAGCCGCGCTGGTACGGAGTGGCCGACCCACTCGGCATCACCATCGCGCCGACCCCCTTCCCCAGCCGGCGCGCGACCCCCATCGAGCCGAACATCACGACGAGCCCGCCAGCGAGCCCGAAGGCCAGGGCGAACGGAACCGTCCACCGGACGAGGTGCAGAATCTCGGTCGCCAACAGGAAGCCCAACCCGATGAAGACCGGCGTGAGTGCCAGAAAGGCATAGATGGCCGCCGGAGCGATGACGGCATCATCCCCGAAACGTTCGGACACCCCACGCCGATACTCCGGGCGGGGGGGCAGCAGGGACTGGGGCGACGGGAGCAGCCGGTACGCGGGTGGCTCCTCCAGGGGGTCATCATTCGGGACCATCCGGTATCCTCGTTCCGTCCGCCCTCCGTGGCAAGCCGCGTGGCCGGGGAACCTTGAGCCCCGGCGCGCGGG
>JANLSF010000680.1:0-4229 GCA_031362285.1 Gemmatimonadota bacterium
GCCGCGCGCCGGCCCCCTCCCCACCCCCATGGTCGGCCCGTTGCCCCCGGTGGGCCGGGCCGGCCATTCGGTTATCAGGACCCCCACTCCCGGATGATGTTCGCACCCACCGCCGCTGTCCCCCGTCGCCCGCCCTCGTTCCGCCGTCTGGCGGGCCGATGGACGCGCGCGTCGTGGTGCGGGATCGTGGCGGCGCTGGTCGCCGTGGTCGCGGTCGGGGCGGCGCACGCGCAGTCGTCGGTGGTGGTGTCGCCGAGCGTCGTCGTGCTCCCCCTCCGCACGCTCGACTTCGCCTCGGTGCTGCCGGGGATCCCGAAGTTCGTGGACGCGGTCGATCCGAAGGGCGGGGTCCTCGAAGTGCGCGGCGACCCCGCGCGCCAGGTGCGCATCAGCCTGAGCCTGCCGGCGGTGATCCTGTCGTCGGGCGGCGTGTTCCTGCCCGTGGTGTACGGAACGAGCGACGGCATCCTGTCGACGACCTTCAATCCGTCCTCGGGCGCCCGCTTCGACCCCAACGTCGTGCGCATGGCGTGCTTCAACCCGGGGACCGGATCGCTGTTCGTGTTCCTCGGCGGACGCGTGCTGCCGCGTCCCACGCAGCGGCGAGGGAATTACGCGGGCACCGTCGTGGCGACCGTGACCTACACGGGGGTCCCGTGCCCATGACGCGCCGCGCGCGCCTCCTCGCCGGCCTGCTCCTGGCCGTGGCCCTCCCGTGGGCCGCGCAGGCGGTGCTGGTGTCACCGCTCGCCGTCTTCGTCGACGCCCAGCGGCGCACCACGGAGGTCACCTTGGCCAACCCGACGGCGACGCCCGAAGAGGTGACCATCGACGTGCGCTACGGCTACGCGACCACGGACTCGCTCACGGAGCTTCCGGTGACGCCGACGTTCGCCCCGGAGAGCGTGGGCGCCGCCGCGCCGTCGGCGGCGCGCTTCCTGCGCGTCTTCCCCCGGCGCGTCGTGCTGCAGCCGGGGCAGACCCAGGTGGTGCGGGTCTTCGCGTCGCCGCCGCCGTCGCTGCCCGATGGCGAGTACTGGGCGCGCTTCCTCGCCACGTCGAAGCAGGTCGCGGACACGGGCAAGAGCGCCGACGAACAGGTGGGCATCACCTTCGCCATCGTGACAAGCATTCCGGTGTGGTTCCGGAAGGGGATCGTGAAGACGACGATCGCCATCGACTCGCTGACGGCGCGCGCGACGCACGACACGCTCGACGCGCGCGCCGTGCTCAGTCGCGGCGGAAACGCCAGCTGGCTCGGCACGGCGACGTTCGAGCTGCTGGGCGCCGACGGGCGCGCGGTGCGCGAGTGGCCGCTGATGACGTCGGTGTATCCGGCGCACCTGCGGCGCCGGTTCCGGTGGGCCCTCGACGGGCTGCCGGCCGGCACGTACACGCTGCAACTCACGTTGCGCGCCACGCGCGCCGACCTGCGCGCGTCCGACGTGCTCCCCGCGCCCGACGCCCGCGCGGTCCTGCTGATCACGGTTCCGTAGGCATGCGCCGGCTCGGACGTCGCTGGCTCGCGATCGCGGCCCTCGGGGCGGCGGTCGCGGGCGTGGGTGACGCCGGCGCGCAACCGGTCGTGCGGGGCCGTGCGGCGACACCGCTCCGAGCGGCGTGGGCGCTGACCGACAGCGCCGATGCCGATGCGATCGTGCGCGTCGTGATCGAGAACGGACCGCAGAGCACGCTGATCGCCCTCGGTCGCGACACGATGCTGCTGCTGCCGGTGCGGCAGCTGTTCGCGATGCTGGAGATCGCGATCAGCGAGGACGTGGATGGGCACCGCCTGTTGGGGCTCGTGGATCCCGACCGCCCGGCGGCGGGGTTCGACACCGACTCGCTGCTCACGTACGGGGGCGCGCGGCCGGACCCGTTCTCGCGCGAGTCCGTGGCCTGGCAACAGGGCGAACTCTACGCGTCGCCGGCGTTGATCGCGCGCGCCCTGCGGGTGCGCGCGGAGGTCGACCAGGCCACCCTCACGGTCACCTTTCTCGCGGTCCGCGCGTTGCCGGTCATCCGGCGCCTCGAGCGGCAGCGGCTGCGCGCGGCCCAGTGGCGTGCCGGCGGGGCGTTGCCACCCAACGTGCCGCTGATGGACCGTCCTGCGCGCCTCGATGGCGCGCTGCTCGACTGGTCGTTCCTCAGCCCGATCGACAATCCCACGCACATCGCCTCGGCGCGCATCACGGTGGGCGCGCAGCTCTACGGCGGCGGCCTCGAGGTCCAGCAGCAGCAACTGGGCGCGGAATCGATCACGCGCGGGCTGACGACCTGGAGCTGGACCCGCGCGTGGCAGGACGCCACGTGGATCCGCCAGGTGGGGCTCGGGACCGTGGCCGTGCCGACACGGCGGTCGCGCCCCCTCGAGGGAGCGCTCCTCACGAACGTTCCGTACTTCCGGTCGGCGGAGTACGCGATGAGTTCGATCACCGGCAGCCTGCCGACGGGATGGGAGGTGGAGGTGCAGCGCTATGGCCTGCCCGTCACCACGCTGCGCCCGGATGCCGCCGGGTCCTGGCGATACGAGTTGCCGGTGGCGTATGGCCCGAACGAACTCGAACTCGTGGCGTTCGGGCCCGGGGGCGCGACGCGGCGGTGGCGCGCCAACGTGCTCGTGCCGTTCGACCGGTTGCCGAGGGCCAAGTTCGAGTATGTGGCGGCTGCCGGCGCCTGCCGCTTCGACCTCTGCGACCGGTCGGCCACGGTCGACCTGCGCTACGGCGTGAGTGACCGGCTCACCGTGCAAGGGGGCACGACCCAGTACGGGCTTCCGGGTGGACGGTCGGTGTCGAACCCGTACGCCCTCGCCTCCTACGCGGTGCGTCCGAACCTGAACGTGCTCGCCGAGCACGTGGGCGGCGGCTACACGCGCGCGGAAATCGACTTCCAGCCGAGCACCGACTTCCGCATCACCATGAGCACGGCGGGCTTCGACACGACGCTCTCGAGCCTGTTCGTCAATCGCCAGCGCGTGCGCGCCCGCACCGACGCGCGCCTCTTCTGGCGCCCGATCGAGGAACAGCGCGGCTTCTGGTTCTCGCTGCAGGGTTCACACGAGGTCCGCGGCGTGGTCACGACCACGTCGCAGCAGCTCTCGGCGTCGTACCTGCGCGGTCCGGTCCGCGTGCAGGGTGGCCTGATCCTGGACCGGACCCAGTTCGACGGTGCCGCCAGCGCGTACCTCCGGCCGCGGACCGAACTGGCCATCGAGAGCACCGTGCTCTCGCCCTGGCTGTTCACGCGCGGCATCTACGGACGCGCGTCGGCGCAGGTCGACGCGGACGGCTCGGTGTCGCAATTGACCGCGCTGCTGTTCAACACCTACTCGCGACGCTATCGCTTCGAGGCCGGGATCCAGTGGGTGCGCGGCCTCGAGACTCCCGTGGCCACGCTGCAGGTGCAGGCGAACCTCCCGTCGTTCCAGGCGGTGAGCACCGTGCAGCAGTCGGGGCGGACGCTCGTGGGGGGGCAGACGCTCTCCGGCACGCTGGCGTACGATGTGGCCACGCGTCGCGTGACGGTGGGTCATGAACTCGCCAACGGCCGGGGCGTCGGGTACGGCGCCGTGCAGGTCGAGGCCTTCCTCGACGTGAACGGCAATGGCGTGCACGACACGGGGGAGCCGGCCATTCCCGGCGTGCGGCTCACGGTGGGCTCGCAGGCGGTGGTCACCGATGAGGCGGGCCTCGTATCGGTGGGCACCCTCAATGCGTACGTGCCGACGTACGTGGAAGTGGACACGGCTTCGCTGCCGAACCCGATGTGGGTCGTGGAGCATCCGATCGCGGGCGTGGTGGTGCGCCCGAACTCGGCCACCCGCCTCGCCGTACCGGTGCGTCCCGCCGGTGGCGTGCTGGGGCGCCTCGAGTTCGGCGACGGCAGCACCGGTCCGACGGGAGCGGAGATCGAGTTGGTGCACCTGGGCACGCGCGAGGCACGGCGCGCGGTGACCTACAGCGATGGGTCGTTCGAGGCGTACAAGCTCAAGCCGGGGCGGTGGGAGATCCGGGCGTCGAATGGCACGCTGCGGCGCGCGGTGGCGCGTGCCGACGCGATCGTCGTGGACGTGACACCGAATGGCGCCGAGGGCTTCCTCGAGACGGTGACGGTGCAACTGTTCCCCGTGTTGTTCGCCCCGCCCGCGCCGCTGCTGCCGACCCTGCCACCGCGCACGAACTGGACGCCGGACACTGCCCGTCGCCTCGACCTGCCCGTGCCGGCGC
>JANLSF010000693.1:0-3801 GCA_031362285.1 Gemmatimonadota bacterium
CCCAACCCAGACCGGCACCGTCCGCGAGCGCCTGGGACGCGAAGGCCTCGTTTGCCTCGATGAGGCCGTAGTCGCCGATCGTGCGCCCCAATTTCTTCATCAGGCGCTCCACCGCCACCACCGGCGCAAAGAACAGGTCGCGCGGCTCCGTTCCGCCCGTGCCGTACCCGGTGATCGTGCCGAGCACGCGCAGGCCATGCGCGGTCGCGTACGCCGCCGAGGTCACGACCAGCGCCGCGCCCCCGTCGTTCAGCGAACTCGCGTTGGCGGCGGTCACCGACAGGTTCGTGGCGTTCGTCGCGGGAAAGGCCGGCTTGAGCTTCGCCAGCGACTCGGCCGTCGTGTCGGCGCGCGGACCTTCATCCGTGTCCACCACGGTCGGACCCTTGCGCCCCGCGATCTCCACCGGCACGATCTCCGTCTTGAACCGGCCCGCGAGCTGGGCCGCGATCGCCTTCGCATGCGACCCGGCCGCGAACGCGTCCTGGGCCTCGCGCGAGACGGCGGCCTTCGTCGCCGTGTACTCGGCGTGCGAGCCCATGTGCACGCCGCACGTGGCGCACCAGAGCCCGTCCTTGATCATCCCGTCCACCAGCGTCTGGTCGCCGATCTTCACCCCACCGCGCATGCCGTACACGTAGTGCGGCGCATTCGACATCGACTCCTGGCCGCCCGCCACGATCAGCTCGGCGTCGCCGGCGCGGATCGCCTGTGCGGCGAGCATCACGGCCTTGAGCCCGGAGCCGCACACCTTGTTGACGGTCAGCGCCGAGATGCCGGCCGGCAGACCGGCCTTGAGCGCCGCCTGGCGTGCCGGCGCCTGCCCGGTCCCGCCCTGCAGCACGTGCCCCATGATCACTTCCTGCACCGCGGCGGGGTCCACGCCGCTGCGGGCCACCGCGGCCCGGATGGCAATCGCGCCGAGATCGGTGGCCGCGAGCGCCGACAAGGCGCCGAGGTACTTGCCCACCGGCGTGCGAGCGGCGCCGACTATGACGGGAGTGCGAGCGGGGTCAGACATGGGCAGGCCTGCGCAAGGTCGTGGTGTGGTGGCGCCCGAGCGGATCGGCCGGGCTCCAGCCGCTTAAGATAGCAGGGCGAGCGGCGAGACCAGCCGCTTGAGCGCGCGCGGCGCGACCTCGTGCCACTTGAGTTCGCCGGTGAGGAGGCGCCCCATCGTGCGCGTCGCCGAGGGACTGGTGACGCCCACCGAGTAGGCCAGCCGCGGAACGGCGTAGAACGCCTTGGCCACGCGCGAGGCCCACTTCATGTCGCGCCCGTGCTCGCGGGCCACGCGCTCGGAGTATCCGGCGAGCGCGCCGGCATCGCCCGCGAAATGCGCGGCGGCCGCCTCGGCGGCGCACATCCCGGTGAAGAGCGAGGGCCGGATCCCCTCCGCCGTGAAGGGGTCCACGATTCCCGCCGCCTCGCCGCAGAGCATCGCGCCATCGGCATGCAGCACGGAGTCGCCCTCCCACAGGAGGAGCGGATGCCCGTGCAGCTTCACCCCATCGAGCGTGAGCCCGAAATGGCGCGTGTACTCGGCCAGTGGCGTGCGCAGGTCCACCGACTTCTGTCCCCACGCGCCAATGCCGATCGAATGGCAATCCCGCTTGGGGAAGTTCCAGAGGTAGCCGTTCTTCACCATGCCGAACTCGAAGTGCGCGACGTTCGGCTCCGGCACCGGCGCCTCGATCTCCACTTCGATGGCGCCCCCGATGACGACCTGCCGCTTGCCGAGGCCCAGCCACTTGGCCACCTGCCCCTTGGCGCCGTCGGCGCCGAGGAGCAGCCGCGAGCGGTGCACGCCCTGGTCCGTCGTCACGCGCCAGACACCCGCCTCGCGGACGATGCCCTGCACCGTCTCGCCGGTGCGCAGGGTCGCGCCCTTCGCCACCGCCTGCTGGATCAGGTGATGATCGAACACGTCGCGATGCACCATCCAGAGCGGCTCGCCGAGGTCCAGGGGCGCGTCCACGCGCTCGCCCATGTTCCACGTGTAGCGCACGGCATCCACGTACGCCGACACCGCTGGCGTGAAGTCGATGTCGAACCAGCCGCGGACCTCGGGACCGACGCCGCCGCCGCACGGCTTGTAGCGCGGAAGCGACTGCTTCTCGAGCACGAGCACCGAATGGCCGAGCCGGGCGAGATGCCAGGCCGCCGACCCGCCCCCCGGACCCGCGCCGACAATGATGGCATCGTGCAGCGTTGACATGGGCGGCAATCTAGCCCTCCGGCCCGGGCCGATACGCCGGCACCCGGGCCGACACGCCCGAGCGCGGGCCGTGCCGGATTGACGCGACCCGTCCGCCCGCGTGACATTGCGTCATGACGTCCGCCGCCCGCCCGACCACCGACGCGTCGCCCAAGGACCAGTACGGCGTGGAGGAAGCGCGCGCACTGGGACTGTGGGTCGTGCTGTCACGCGCCGCCACCGCGGTGGGCGCGCACTCGGAGGCCGACATCGCACGGTCGGGACTGACGCCGGCGGAGTTCGCCGTGCTCGAACTGCTCTACCATCGGGGCCGGCTGCTGCTCGGTGAAGTGCAGCGCAAGGTGCTCGTCTCGAGCGGTGGCGTCACGTACATCGTCGACCGGCTGGCCGAGCGCGGATTGCTCGAACGCAAGCTCTGCCCCAACGACCGGCGCGCACGGTACGCGGCCATCACGCGGAAGGGAAAGGCGCTGATGAAGATCGCGTTCCCGCCGCACGCCAAGGCGATCACCGACGCGGTGGCCGCGCTGACGCCGGCGGAGCAGGAGCAGGCGCACGCCCTGCTCCGGAAGCTGGGCCTAGGCGCCGCAGGGGCCCTGGGCCCGAAGGCGACGCCCAAGGGGTGATCCCCGCCGGGGCGCGCGCGTCTTGGCCCCGACCCCGCCGCTTCCGCCCGGCCTGCGCGTCACGGCCCGGCCCGGGCGTCCCCCACCAGCGTCGCCCCAGTCCGCGACCCGGCCCGCTTGACTTATTATCTTAGTAGTGAGATACTTATTACTAAGAGATATGGCGACCCCTCCGGGCGCCTCGCGACGCCGACCCTCACCGGACTTCCATCATGATCGCCCCCGCCCTCGCCGCCACCGAGACGTGGCAGATCGATCCCACCCACTCGGCCGTCCACTTCGCCGTCCGCCACATGATGTTCGCCACCGTCCGCGGCCAGTTCGGGGAACTGGCGGGCACGATCACCGTCGATGGTGACGACCTGCGCACCGCCGCCGTCGACGTCACGATCGGCGTCGCGTCCCTCGACACGCGCATGGCCCAGCGCGACGCCCACCTCCGGAGCGCCGACTTCTTCGACGTCGCCGTCCACCCCACGGCGAGCTACGTGGCTCGCGGCGCCCGCCCCGCAGGCACCGATCAGTGGGCGCTCGACGGAACCCTCACCATCAAGGGCATCGCGAAGCCGGTGACGCTCACCGTGCGCCCGCTCGGCACGGGCCTGGATCCCTGGGGCCACGAGCGGCGCGCCTGGACCGCCTCGGTCACTCTTGATCGCCGCAACTTCGGCCTCAACTGGAACCAGGCGCTCGAGGCGGGTGGCGTGCTGGTCGCGAACGAGGTGGAACTGACGCTCGACATTCAGGCAACGCCCGCAGCCGCCTGAGCAAGGCAGCAGCGAGGCACGGAGGTCGGCGAGAACGGACCACGAACGAATGGGGCCCTGATGCTGTCGGTCGGCATCCGGGCCCCCAAGTCCTGTGCACGTCTCGCCGTACTCCGTGCCTCCGTGCCTCTGCGGTGAGCCCCCCGTGCTGCTCCCCCAGCCGGGTCCGGTTACTTCGTCACCCCGAAGC